>JAQIBQ010000187.1 GCA_027859005.1 Prolixibacteraceae bacterium
TCATTATACAATTTTCTATTTAGTTGAGCCCGAATAAAAATTATGTTGGAAAAAAGTTGGAAAAAATAGGTATAAGATCAAAGTTAAAACTGCTAACGAAAAGAAAATAATTATTCGAAGCTACCTGCAAAACAGCACTGGTAGTTTTCAATTTGAGGAGAAATACAAAAATGTGCTAATTAGAAAAGGCGAGACCAATTCAATTGTCCCATTATTACTTGAGGGACAGGTGACCGAATATTATATGAATGGAAATGTAAAGTCCATTTCAATATTTGAGCAGAATCAATTGATATCAAATAAGAATTGGTTAGAAAATGGGATTGAATATTTTGATAATATCTATTATTCAGTTGATCGATATCCTGTATTTGTAAAAGGGAACGACGTTTTGAACAAGCACATTATGCATGTTCTAAAACTGAATAGGGTAGACTACTCTGCTTTAACAGGAAAACTTATTATTGGGTTTGTTGTTTTTGAAGATGGCCAAATAGGTGGATTTAAAATTGTAAAAGGAATTAATCAACGTGTTGAAGAGTTGGTTGTACATGCTCTACGAACCTTAAAAGGTGATTGGCAACCTGCTCAATTAAATGGGAAAAAAGTAAGGTTCTTTCAAAAGTTTCCAATTAATTTCATTCACGATAATTTTCAGGTTGAATTCTTTGACTTTTATAGTGGAATGGTACAAATAGAAAGAGAATAAATTTTATGAAAAGGAATTGATGTTTTTAAAATGCTGTTTAACTAATTGTATCATAAGTCCCACATGGTTTTTTTTTCTTCTTTTGTTTTTCAATTTTTGTTCCTAACTATCCATCTCAAAATTCAATACCTGCCAGTTTCTCAATAAGGTTTGTTGGTACAAGGAATTCTTCTAATTCTTTATCTGAAGCCTTATTTTCCAGAAGGAATGACCACATCTTTATCTTAGCTCTTTTGTCTTCGGTTAAAACCAATTTAAAGTAGGCATTTGGAATGGGAATACTTATTCCATTGCTGTCTGATTCACTAATACTATTTACAGGTTTATGGAAGAAGAAAGTATGGGGCCACAAATAACATAGGTTTCCCAAATATCTTCGTCGGCATCTAGAGTTCGAATTGCAGCTTCGAGTTTTAGCCAAATGTCACGGTTTAATTTTGGGTGCTGAGTAGGCATGTTTGAAAGCAAAATGTTTCGCTGTTTTGTAGCTCAACTTCGTTCTGATTGGCACTTGCGATTAAATGTACTCTATCGTATCCTGAACCTTCGTAATCGACTAGGTCGGCTCTGAATATTTTTGGAATTCGATAGTCAGGATGGAAATTATCGATACGTTCAATGTCTTATGTTCCTGGATCAATAATTTCCAAAGCCCATTTTGCTTGACGGAAGTAGTATGAATAGCTAAGCGTATAATTACGATTGAATAAAATTTGATCAGCGGCAGGCATGCCGTAACGGTTTTTTTTCAGGTTGGGAAGCGTATTCATTATTATAAAAAATGAATGTTTTGCGTTGAACTTTAAATGTTTTAATTTTTACTAAATGTTACGGAAAAAAAAAGCAACTCAAATATTTGAGTTGCTTTTAAGATATAGAATGAAAACTTTTATTTAATTAAATCAACACTACGTTTCACAAACTGATCGAGTGCTTCGCCTTTTAACATGTTGTTGGCCAAAAGTGCAAGGTCAACCAATTGTTTAGCCAGTTTATTATTTTGACCGTATTCAGAAAGTTTTTCTCTTTTTTTAGATTCCAAACCTGAAATTGCTGTTGCAACTTCTGAAAGTTTGTCTTTTTCCTCTTGTGGAACTTCTTCCTCTTTTTTACCATCTTTAAGTTTTTCAAGGGCTGTACGTTCACTTTGCTTTTCAGCAATTTGAGTTGCAATAGGAGAAAGAAACTCGTTTAAATCGCTGTTTTTGTTATCCATTACTTGTTTTACCAATGGATGTGCAACGTTTACAACAACAGTGTATGTTTCAGGTAAGTTTCCGTACATGTTCATCCCACTTTGTATTTGCCCAAGGTCTTTCATGCGTCGCATAAATTCGTTTTGGGTAATAACCATTGGTTGCGATGTTTCGCCTAAATCGTCGAAAGTAACGTGGTAGTTTATTTCTCCTTTAGGTGTAACTGCACTAAATACAGG
>JAQIBQ010000205.1 GCA_027859005.1 Prolixibacteraceae bacterium
GTGTTACCACATAATTTTTATGCTGGCTTTATTGTTTTTGATAATAGTATTATTAAGATAATATCAACCCGAATGTTTTGCTGATCCCTACAAAGCAAATTGCGAATAATTAAATTTAAAGGGATTTGTAAGAATAGGGTGTGATGTTAAATGTTTGATAAAGCTTGCATTGTGAGTGCGATATGAGGGTTGAACATAATTGTTGTTTGCGACCATTATGCATTTTAGGTATTCAATATTCTAGGCAATCGTATAGTAACTATTGAATAAGTATTTATTTATGAAGTATAAAAGATACAGTTTAGATTATACTCTTCATTGCATTCTATTCAATTTATTAAAATGATAGTATAAAAAATGTTTAATGATTATTGTAATTCGGTAATATTTGTAGATTTGTATTTAATCCTTCAAACATAATTGATATTTTTTCTTCTTTTTATGGTTAATTCTTTGAAAAGTACAACTTGGTTTAAGACTATTTTTGATGAGCATTATGAGCTTATCAGAAACTATTTGTATTACCTCTCAAGTGATATTGATGTAGCTGAAGATTTAGTTCAAGATGTTTTCATGAAACTATGGGAAAAGCGTGATTCAATCAACGACCAAACGGTAAAACCTCTTTTGTATAAGATCGCTCGAAATTTATATTTTAACATGTATAAACGAAATTCGATTGATTTAAAATTTGTAAACTCCGCTGTAAGAGGTACTGAAAATGAGTCTCCTGAGTATATTCTTGAAATGAAAGAGTTTGATGTGAAACTTCAAAAAGCTTTATCGGACTTACCAGAACATTGTCGTACAATATTCTTGATGAGTAGAATGGACGAAATGAAGTATCAAGAAATTGCAGATAGTTTCAATATAAGCGTTAAAGCTGTTGAGAAACAAATAAGTAAGGCCTTGAAGTTATTGAGAACTAAAATCGATCATAAATTATAATTGGCTTATGATGGATGATTTGTTTCAAGATATAGAACGTTCTACTAAAAATTTTGAAGTGCCAGCAAGGCACTCTAAAGAAATTGCTTGGGAAATGCTTAATCAGAAACTAGAAACTAAGCCGTCGTTTAAATCTAAAGTTATTAAATTCAATTGGGTAGTTGGATCGCTTGCTGCTGCTGCTGTTTTTTTTGCAGTAATGTATTTGGGTATGTTTAATACAGGCAAGTATTCGCCTAATGTATATTCTGATATTGCAAAAATTGAAACAACTTATTTACCCGATAGCAGTAAGGTTATATTAAATTCAAATTCTAGATACAAGTACAATTTCAATAAAATAACTGGAGAAAGAAATGTAGTTCTAAATGGCGAAGCATTCTTTGACGTAGAAAAGGGACGCAAATTTACTGTTGATTTTCACAATAATCAAGTAAAAGTATTAGGAACAAGTTTCAATATTTTGGCATACAATGATCAATTTATGCAAATTGATTGTACATCTGGTTTAGTCGAATTCACGCATAATAATATTACATATTCTTTATCAAAGGGGCAAAGTTTTAAAGTTTTCAAACAAAATATAACTGGTCCTTTTTCTAACGATACTGAGAGAATTAGAGAACGATTGGAAGGCATATATTACTGGGATAAAGTTAGTGTTGATGAACTACTGCATCTTATTGGATATCGTTTTGGATATTCGGTTTCTATTAATGAAAAAATCGCAAAAAGAAATTTCTCAGGCAAAATTGATTTAGCTAACTTGCGTAATGGATTAACTATTGTTTCCTATGCAATGGATTTAAAATATTCCATTGATGAAAATTCAAAAACAATATTCATAAATGCTAAATAAGCGACTCTTCATATTCTTAGTCACTTTCCACTTTTTTTTATTTATTGGAATCCATGGGTTTTGCCAAACGAAAATTTCAATACATACAACCAATTCAACATTGAATACGATATTAAGCGATGTATCGTCGAAATACAACATTCGTTTTGCATTTAACGACGATTTGTTTTCCCAAATAACTACTTCATTATCCTACAGTGAAATACCTATTGACCAATTTTTATTAAATGTATGCAATAAGTTTGGATTGAAATACAAATTGATAGGAGGTACCTATGTGTTTTATATCGACGATGAAATGAAAATTATCGAAGCAATTAATTCATCGGTAGTTACTACTGAAAGTGTTGTCGATACTTTTTCAATTAAAGAACCTGAAATAAAAGAATACATTGTAAGTGGTATTGTTAAAAATAGTAATACAGGTGAAAGACTGAATTATAGTAAAATTGTATTCTTAGATGAAGGAGATGCAACTACAAATGAAATGGGCTATTTTTCAAAAACGATCGAAACTGATGGCGAAGTACAATTGAAAGTAACTCATTTAGGCTACAAACAATTGGATACTTTAATTGTAATAAGCAGTGCTGCGCCTATTGAAATAAATTTGCATCCAATTCACCTAATTGAACCTTTGCCTCGTAGTAATAACCTGTATTCTCGGTTTATTGCTTCAATGCCAGAAGTTCCTGATATCGTAGTTTTTAATCCCAAGTCAACGCAATATGTTCCTGCGTTAGAACCAAACGATTTAGTAAATGCACTTACCCTTTTACCAGGTATTAACTATTTGAAAGGAACAGATGCAGGACTTTCAATTCGTGGAGGTGCTCCTTCAGATAATTTGGTATTAATCGATGGAATACCAATGATTGAATCGAGCCATTTAATGGGAAACTTAAGCGTATTAAATGCGAAATTTATTCAGCAAGCATTTGTTTCTCGAGGTGGTTTTGGAGCTGAATATGGTGGGAGAACAGCTGGAATTGTTGATTTAACCGGAAAATCGGGAAATAACAAAGAAGCAGTTATTGATTTTACCGCAAATTTGTTGCATACCAATATATATGTAGGTTTGCCTATTACAGATAAAGTATCGTTGTCGGGTTCATTTAAAAAATCGTTCGTTGACGTTTGGTCAGCATATTTGGTAAATAATTTTGCTCTTGAAAATAAAGCAATACTCTATAATTCTGATTCTAGTGATCAGAGTTCAGTTGATCTCACAATTGTTAATTATTCCGATGCAAATGTAAAATTGAGTTATAGACCATCAACCAGAAAAGAACTTACACTAAACTATTTTAGCAGCTACGACAGTCAAAAACGTAATTATATTTTTCCTACCGAAGAGAATCATTACCAATACAATAATTCAAATAGTCAAACGGTAGGTTATAGCTTAAACTATAAGTCACAAACTAATAAGGGGTGGATGAATAGCTTTTCAGCTGGTTTTAATCAATTAGAAAGTTCTTCTACAAACGAATATGGGAAAGATGCTATAAGCAGGCAAAAAGAAGTTAAACCGTTTTTCGACTCAGATTTTATTCAACTAAATGAGTTGCGAACTAATTGGAAATCAGAAATTAATGGAAGAATAGTAACTCATAAATTTGGTGGCGGGTTTAATCATAATAGTCTGAATTATAAGTATGAAGATAGGGAAGTGTACGTAGTTGGAGCTAATAATTTTAACGATTCAATCGCTTCATTAACACAAATGAATCTTCTGAATAGTTATTATCAAGCGCATATATCACCAATTAAATGGTTTAGTATTAGGGGAGGTTTAAGAGGCTTGTATAACATAGAGAAAGGTGATTTTAGTATACAGCCACGTTTCGGTATTGAATTAATTCCCATTGAAAATTTAAAGTTTCACTACTCTGGCGGAAGATATTTACAACACCTTTATTTGGCATATCGAATCGATTCGTATAAGAATATCTCATCAATTTGGTTTATACCTGAACACAAAAATCAAAACCTCGATGCATTTCATCACATTATTGGAACAAGGCTTGAACTTAAAAAAATGCTTTTTAATGTAGAAGCTTATAGTAAAAACAATAGAAACAAAGTTTACTTCATTGGTGAACTTGGTTTGAATGAAGCCTTAGAGGTTGTAGATTATAAAAAAGCTTCTGGAAATGAATTGAATCGAGGCATAGATGTGTTTCTTCAATATCAAACAAAACGATTTAAACACTTGGTTTCATATTCAATATCTGAGTCATTCGAACGAATTAATGGTGTTAATGACCACAATTACTTTCCTTCTTTAGATCATCAATTACATCGGCTTAGGTTAACCGAAATAGTAAATTATAAAGGTTGGACAGCATCTGTAAATTGGTACTTGGCCAGTGGAAGACAGTATTTGTTAGATAATTCAACATCAAGTCAATTGAATTTTGGACAACATGCTCAATTCATGCAAATGGATGTTTCATTAGTAAAACAATTTAAATTTAAAGAATTTCAGGCTGATATAGGTATTACGGTTTTGAATGTTCTTGATCAAAAAAACGGAATTGCAGTTAAAAATTATACAATAACAGAAGGGCTAACCAAACATTCAATAAATTCAACAACTATTGCAACCTCATTTTCACCTCTATTCTACATAAATTTACGGTATGAATAAATTTGTGTTTTCCTTAAGTGTCTGTAAGCTAGGGAAAAGTAAAAATAGTTGACTTTTTTTTAATTTTTAGGTAGGGGTAATTTATAAAACCTTGTAGTATAAGCGTTGAGTAATTATAGAAAAGAGATATGTTCAGGCATCCAAATTTAAATACTAATAAAGGAACATTTGACGATGTTACATTCAATACGAAAGTAGATCAGTCAATTCGGTACTTTAATGTTCCCGCTTTAAAAAATAAAGAGGATGCACTGAACCTTTTACTACAGAAAATTACAAACGAAACAGTTGAGCAAACTGTTGGCTCAAAAATCAGAAAAATTTATTTTACTGTTGGTAGTATTGCAGCTGCTGCTTGCATTGCTCTTTTTTTCGTTTATTCTTTTTTCTTGGTTGAAACCCATACGGGAACCAACCAGTCATCTTCTAATGTTGTTTTTCTACCCGATAATTCGAGAGTTTTTTTAGCCGACGGTGCAACGGTCACAGTCTCACATTTATTTAATCAACGAAATGTAAAGCTAGAGGGTGAAGCTTATTTTGAAGTTAAAAAAGGAAGTGATTTTTATGTAAAAACAAACGAAGGAGGAGTATTAGTTATTGGAACCCGTTTTAGTGTTAATAGCTCTAACCAATCGTTATTAGTACATTGTTTTGAGGGTGTTGTAGGCGTAGACTACAACAAACAAAAGGTTAAGATTTCTGAAGGTGTGCAATTTTCAGGAATGAATAAAACCTCTAACATTGTAGAGGACAATAACATTGGCTACCCTGGTTTTGCTTTATTTAATTACAGTTGTGAAAACAAACATTTGAATGAATTATGGCCTTTGGTTGAGCAGTATTTCGGTGTTGAAATTGAAAATGTTAGTTCAACACCAGAATCATTCACGGGATCATTCCATACCGGTAATGTGCAGGAAGTTATCGATATTGTTTGTACTTCAATGAAAATTTCATACGAAGTTATTGATGAAGATGTAGTTCGTATTAAATAACTAATCGTTTCATTTTTTCCCTGCGAATTTGGTTCCGTCTTTATACATGATTAAAGACGGTTTTTTTATTTCAAAGCTTCTCTTATTTTTGTTGTTCAAATTAATAATCATGGAAATACACGATATCCCTATTTCAGTAGACATTATTCGTAAACGATTCCCTTTTTTTGAACCCGATTTAATCCAAGATATTTCGAAAGAAGGAGAGTGGGTTACGGTTGAAGAAGGAGACGAATTAATGGCTGAAGGCAAGTATATTCGTAGTTTTCCTATTGTTCTTGAAGGCTTAATAAAAGTTTGCAGGAAAGATAACGAAGGACGCGAAGTATTACTATATTATTTAAATCCAGGTCAAGTTTGTGCTATGGCTTTAACTTGTTGTATGGGACGTATGCAAAGCAACATAGGAGCATACGCAGTAGAAGATACCGAGATAATACGAATACCTGTTGAATGCCTTGAAAAATGGATGGTTGATTATGTTACTTGGAAAGAATTTGTAATGTATGCATACCGAACTCGTTTCGACGAATTGTTAACTACCATCGATAGCATTGCTTTTAAAAAAATGGATGAGCGTTTAATTAAGTTCTTTACCGATAGGTTTAAAGTAACTGGTGAAACTATATTTAAGGGTACACATCAAGAAATTGCAAATAGCCTTACAACTTCCCGCGAAGTAATCTCTCGCTTATTAAAACAGCTTGAAAAAATGGGAGATCTTAAAATAAGTAGGAATAAAATCGACTTTGGAGCACTTGTGTGACATTAGTTACGCTTTTTTGGTTCTTCACTTCTTTTCTTTGCAGTGTAAATATAAAATACAATGCTGAACTTCATTATTAAATACAAGAGTTACATTATTGGAATTGTACTTGGCGCTTTAGCCGGATTTCTTTATTGGAGATTTGTAGGATGTTCGTCTGGAACATGTGCAATTACTTCAAAATGGTATAATTCTGCAGGTTATGGTGCTCTGATGGGGGTGTTGTTGAGTAATTCGAAGAAGAAGGTTGCGAAAAAAGAAGAAAAAAATATTAGTTAGTTTTAGATGAGAAGTTTATTAAGTTTAATGGTGATTATGTTGTTTGTTGGAACACAAAGTTGCAGCAATAGTTCGAAAGAAAAAGCTGAAACTAGTTCCGACAACAACATTGAAAGTGAAATTAAGTACGCACATAATATGAGTACGTTTAACGAAATAATAAATAGTGGTGATGCAGTCTTAGTCGACTTTTATGCCGACTGGTGTGCTCCTTGTCGTATGGTTGCTCCAATATTAGAACAAGTAGCAACTGATATGAAAGGCGATGTGAAAATTCT
>JAQIBQ010000241.1 GCA_027859005.1 Prolixibacteraceae bacterium
GAAGTTTAACTTTAAGTATAATTGGATTTCTGCTCCGACCGATATCATCAACTAATCCAATAAATGGTGCAGGAACAAACTCCGTTCCACTACTTAGCAGTTGCCTAATTTTACGCGGCGAAACCAAGAATACTAATTCATCGTTATCTGTAATTGCCTGTGCTTTATTGAAAGCACCAATCGCAGAATTCTCTGTATATACATAAACCTGCCCTGCCTTTTTATCGTGAATTACATGGAACATTTCTCGTTGTCGAGAGCTGGCATTGATATAATTCAGGAACACGTATGCAAAATTTTTATTCCCAACATATTTATTCACCGTATAATATCCTGCTTTGCTAATCATTTGAAATGAATCATCGCCTTTTAGCATGTGATAATTCAATGGCAAATTACTAGCTCCAAAATCGAAAAGATATTCAGGTAAAATAGAATTGTTTTGAATAGAATATATTGTATTCCCAAACAACTCCCACATAAATATTTTCTCAGGACTAATGTAAAATGAATAACTTCCAGTAGGTGTACACTTCGAAATCAAACGCATTTTACGTTCCTGAGTTATTCCATTTCCATCGGTACGAATTAATCGGTATTGTGTTTCACTACTATTCCAACCAGTATAAACCCAATAATTTCCATTTTCGTCGCAAACAAAATCAGAAGGAGTTACATTAAATGCAACCTCACCTTGTTTGTTCCCACTATAATTAAAGCGATGTACTATTGAATTCTCGAAATTATAAATTTCTATTTCTTTCTTGTATGGGTTAAGATTAAATTTTGCAGGATTATTTAAAACAGGAACATCTTCCTCTTGCGTACTTTTTTGTTCGCATATATTTTGAATTAGTTCCCCTTTGGAATTAAAATGATAAACACATTGTGTAAATTTATTGTCAAGAATAAAGTAATCTTCACCATCAACTTTCATCTCCATATCAGGAGCAATCATTCCATATTTTTCTAATACCAGCGGCACAAATGAGACTTCTCCTATCAGCTCCGATTCAATAAAATTATCGCCATATGGTTCAGGGATATACACCTTGGTTTGTCCAAAAACAGTATTAAAAAAAAGAAAAAGAAAAAGAAAAGTTATTACTCTCATTGTTAAATATTTTCATCCACAAAACCTGATTTGAAAATACAAAATATATTTAGAATTCCGAATTCATGCAAGATTTCATAAAATTATAGCCAGCAGGCTATTCCTTAGTAAGGTATCTTTCAAATCCATTTGTCATAAGCAACTGATTTTCGCCATTTCCATTGTCGTAAATCAAAAAAACCTCAAGATTTGGTAACTCAACTATCAATTTCTGTGCCTCTTCTACTCCCAGTACCATAAAAGCAGTTGCGAAAGCATCGGCAGTCATTCAATTGTCAGCTAAAACAGTTGCACTTAACAAACTGTGTTCTACCGGATATCCTGTTTTAGGGTTTATGGTATGTGCAAACTTTTTTCCGTTTTCGATATAAAAATTCCTATAATTACCAGAAGTTGCTAAGGCTTTATTTTCAAGCGAAACAATGGCTTGTAATTGAGATGGTACCATAGGTTCATTATCGTTAGGTTCGTTAATTCCAATACGCCAAGTTCGCCCCTCTTTATTCACACCATGCGCAACAACTTCTCCGCCTATTTCAACCATGTAGTTTGAACAACCGTTTTGAACTAATAAATTACCAATAACATCAACCGCATACCCTTTTGCAATGGCACTAAAATCGAGCATTACACGCGGATCTTTTTTAATAATTTTACCATTTCTCAATGCTACTTTAGTATAGCCAACATAGTTCTCAATACTAGAAAGAAGTTCTGGTGTTACTAACTCTTTCTTTCTAAAACCAAATCCCCATGCATTTACTAAAGGTGCTACAGTTGGATCAAAGGCACCGTTTGTAATTTTCGATATTTCTTGCGACTTATTAAAAACATTAATGAATAAATCGTCCAATTCAACAGCCCTATTTGTATTTACTTTTGAAAGTATTGATTCAGTCTTATAGGTTGAAAGCGACATGTCGAGACGTTTCAATTCAGCGTTAATTTCAACTACCAAGTTTGTTCCTTCGGGGTGTTCGTATGCTACGTGGTAGTATGTTCCAAATATCCCACCTTCGTTAAAATTAAATTTTGCAACAGGCTTTGGATTATTACACGCGCTGAAAATAATTATCAATAAAAAGGATAAAACAGATACTTTATACATGATGCGAAATGCTCTAATGAATAACTAGCTGCAAAAATAAAATTTTACAGCTAGTTAATCTATGTTGACCTATATGATTTTGAAATTTTATCGTCCAATTTTTCTTCTCAATCGACGCATTGCCTCTTCTGCAGTCATTTCTCCTTCAATCACTTCTCTAAAATTCATTTTTTCTGCAGAAAAGTTATCATTCAAAACCCATATACCACTCTCGTAATAGCGGTAAATATTGGTGCCAAATTTTGTTTGCACGTAGTTAGCGAAATTTTCGAATTGGTCTCCCCCAAAATTAGTACTGACCAAATTGCCTTTAATTCCAGTAGGACATTTTGTATACCTACTCCAAGCTTCGGCAATTTCAGGTGTATTCATAGCAAGAATAAAATCAACAGCTTCTTGTTTGTGAGGAGCATTTTTCAAAACCCCCCACGTAACCTGATAAGCTGCCGGATATATTTTATGCGGTTTAAATCCTGGAAATTCAGTGGGCATACAATTAAGTGTTCTTACTTTGTCAATTCCGCTCCAGATGTTGTACATCCATGATCCGTTGATGTAAAAAAGATATTCTTCATTAAGAAAGTCTTCTTGGGTTTCAGCCCATTCAGTTTCTCTCCAAGTTGGATCAATTGGATCGAATGAAGAAATTAATTCTAGAGCCTCAAGAGTTTTCTCCCAAGCCATCAAACGTTTCTCTGTTATCTTCTGACTTAGAAATTCTTCAGGGCTATCTAATAATGAAGCATAAAGATTTATGGCAATTGCTTGTGTTGTTTCCCAAACATAAGATTCAAAAATAGCTTTTATTTTATCTTTTGGATTTGCTTGATTGTAATCTTTAACCGCTTTTAAATAAAAAATAAAGTCGTCGAAGGTCATGCCAAACTGTTTCACTTCTATTCCAACTTTCTTTGCTACATTTCGGTTACACCATAATGCCCAATACTGACCTTCAACAAAAGGTCCGGGAATTACACCATTCCAGGCATCCATAGATTCCTTAGTTAACAGCTCAGGAACTGTACCTTCTTTAAATTTTTCTATTTGACTAAAGTCTACTAAGTTTTTCTTAGCCCAATCGGGATCACCAAGAATATCATACACTTCACGATACTCACCATTTATTCTTAAAATATCCCAATCAGTAATTCCTTCATCTATAACTCTGGCAGTAAATTTCTCATTACTTTTCCGGTCTAACTCATCGTAATATATTTCTTCAGGAAATTTCAAATTTATTTTAACATCCTGGTTTTTGAATTCATATTCACGAGCAATATTGCGGACAAAGTGTTCTCTTTCGCCTTCATTAAGCCAGTGTCCGACAAAATTTATTTGAGTAGGTTCAGGTATTTCTTCAAGTAATTTATACTGTACAGCCTCTCCCATATCATCTGAACACCCTACTGTAAACAAAAGGGGGATAAAAGCTAATAGCAGAAAGAATGATTTCATCTTATTTATTTCAATTCTTTTCATGTGTTTAAAATTTATTTTAATAAGTCACATGGAACTAGCCCAAGCTATCCTTTTTAAAAAGGAATAGTTAAAAAGGCTCGTCACATCAAATACAGATTAAAATTAGATTATGCATAAAGCTTCTATTTCTCAATATTGAAGAATAAAATACTTTGCTCTAATTCAAAAGCTTCTGTTTTCAAAGTTTTTGAGTTAGTAGCCATATCTTCAGCAGTTGTTGCATATTGCTGAATAACTAAATTCAACTCTTGAATTGCACTATTTATTTGAGCAGCCCCATTATTTTGTTCACTACTAGAAACAGCTATATCGTGAACTAATTGAGAGGTTTTCTCAATTTCAGGAGCAAGCTTCATCATGAAGTCATGTGTTCCAGTTGTTATACTAACCGCTTTTTCAGAGAGCTGAGTAATTTCATCGGCAGCAACCCTACTGTTCTCAGCAAGTCTACGTACTTCACCCGCAACAACTGCAAAACCTCTTCCTTGTTCTCCCGCTCTGGCAGCTTCTACAGCTGCGTTCAATGCAAGAATATTGGTTTGAAAGGCAATGTCGTTAACAATAGAAATTTTCTTCGAAATATCTTCAATATACTTTAAGCTTTCTTCCTCTTTCAAGAGTAATTGCTGAATACCCTCAGCAGCTTTAATTGAGATTGATTGTGTTTCGTTCGCATTTTGAGTGTTATTCTCAATCATAGCAGCCATTTCTTCAACTGCTGAAGAGACCTCTTCAGCAGATGATGCTTGTTGGCTTGAACCACTAGCAACTTTTATTGAAATGTTATTAATTTGGTTACTACTACCATTCACTTTAATTGCTCCAGTTGAAATTAGAGTAACTATTTCGCGAAGTTTATCATTCAAATTATTGATTGCTTTACTTAGCAATCCTATTTCGTCGCTTGAATTTATTTTTAGTTGGCTGTTAGGTAGTTTACCTCCTTGGATTTCAGTTAATCGATTAAGAACCTTATTAATGTTCTTAGTAAAATTCATGTTAAATAAGAAAATTATAACACCTGAAGTAAGAATTATACAAAGAAAAGATCCGATTATAAACATCCAAATTATTGATGCTTTTTCTTGTTGTACCCTTTCCATCTTTGCATATATAAAAAGATGCCCAAGAAACTTTCCATCCTCTAAACGTAGTGGGCTAATTGTAACAAAGAATTGCCCCTCTTCATTATTAACATTTAAAAAAACATCCGATTCAATTTCCTGATTTAATGCTTCGTATTGAGTAAGAATTGGCACTTCATCCTTTGCTTTACCATTATTTTCAGGTTTTAATGAGAAATACACATTCCCATTAGCGCCAACAATAATGCACTCTTCAATGGTTTCACCCACCAATTTTTCCATTATTATTTTGTCTTCAGCAGATTCATATCGAAGAAGACCTTTAGACATTAAATATGCTGGAGTTTGAAAATTTTGCTTTAACCCTTTTTCAATTTGAGAAGTGAAGCTATTGATATAGAACACACCCAATGCAAATAATGCAACAAATTCGGTTACAATAATTAGCATCCCAATTTTATAAGATAATCTTTTAAATTGTATTTTTTTCCCTATTCCCATGTCGCTCAATTTTTTTTATAAGATAAAATTTATATTCACATTCAGACATTCATGCCCTACCCATTACTTTTATTTATCTCTCTGTTTTTAACCCTTTTATAATATCTAATGTAATAATTATTTGTTAAGGACTACATGCTGTTAAATATATTATTTAAAAATAAATACCCCCTATTTTGAAACGATTCACCTACTAGGCTGGCAAAATAAAAAACTTAAACCATTTAGTTATGTGCACATTAGAATAAAAAAAAGCCTCTTTCATAAATTTATAAAAGAGGCTTAATATTATAATATATTATCAAATTAGTTTCCAAAGTCATCGAAATAAATGCTTTCCTTTTCAACACCTAAATCGTATAGCATTTTATTTACTGCACCTACCATAGGGCCAGGGCCACACATGTAATATTCGATATCTTCAGGTGCTTCGTGATTATTCAAATATTCATCGTGAATAACTTGATGAATAAAACCAACAGGACCTTCCCAGTTATCTGCAGCTTGTGGATCGCTTAAGGCAATGGTAAACTTGAAATTTGGGAATTGTTTTTCGATAGCACGAAATTGATCTTCGTAAAATATTTCTCGGACAGAGCGAGCGCCATACCAGTAAGTCACTTTTCTTCCTGACTTCAAGGTATGAAACAAGTGGAAAAGATGTGAACGCAATGGAGCCATTCCTGCACCACCACCAATGTATAACATTTCGTTTTGTGTATCTTGAATAAAGAATTCTCCATAAGGACCAGAAATAGTTACTTTATCTCCTGGTTTACGTGAGAAAATGTAAGAAGAACAAAGACCAGAAGGTACATCTGCCCAACCATTTTTCTGACGATCCCAAGGTGGAGTTGCAATACGAATATTCAACATTACAATGTTACCCTCGGCAGGATGATTGGCCATTGAGTAAGCACGATAAGTTTCTTCCTTATTATTCATGCTCAAATCCCACAAACCAAACTTATCCCATTCGTCGCGGTATTCTTCTTCTATATCGAAATCTTTGAAGTTACAATCGTATTTAGGCACATCAATTTGTATGTATCCACCCGATTTAAACTCAAGTGTTTCTCCTTCAGGAAGTTTAACAACAAATTCTTTGATAAATGTAGCCACATTGTGATTTGACACCACTTCGCACTCCCACTTTTTAATTCCCATTACCTCTTCAGGTACTTTTATGACCATGTCTTGACGCACTTTAACCTGGCATCCAAGTCTCCAATTTGTTTGTTGTTCTTTTCTTGTAAAGAAATCAACCTCGGTAGGAAGTATTGAGCCACCTCCTTCAACAACCTGACACTTGCACATTCCGCAAGTACCACCACCACCACATGCAGATGGTAAGAAGATACCGTTTCCACTCATGGTATTCAATACTGTTGAACCAGGCTCAACTTCTAATACTTTTTCTCCGTCGTTAATATCAACGGTAACTGATCCTGATGGAGTCAATTTCTTTTTGGCAAACAACAGAAGTCCAACCAAAGCCAGCATTACTACCAAAAAGAAAACTACGCTGGTAAGTATTACTGTTGATTGTGTAGCTAAAAGAATCATCTTATCTGATTTTTAATAGTTTCAATTATAGTTTTATTCCTGAAAATCCCATGAAAGCCATACCCATTAAACCGGTAATAATAAAGGCCATTCCTAATCCTCGAAGAGGTGCAGGGATATTAGAATACTGTATTTTTTCACGTATCGCTGCAATTCCAATTATGGCCAAAAACCATCCAACTCCGGAACCAACACCATAAGTAGTTGCTTCTCCTACATTAAGAAATTCTTTTTGCTGCATAAATAAAGCACCTCCAAGAATTGCACAGTTTACTGCGATAAGCGGGAGGAATATACCTAGACTTGAATACAAGGCAGGAGCAAAATTTTCAACTATCATTTCAACCAATTGAACCATTGATGCAATTACTGCAATAAACATGATGAAGCTTAAGAAGCTTAAATCAACGTCTGCAAATGTTGGTCCTAACCAAATCAAAGCACCTTCTTTTAGTACGTGATTTTCTAGTAAATAGTTCACAGGAACAGTAATTCCCAATACGAATATTACGGCTAAGCCTAACCCGGTTGCTGTTTTTACCGATTTTGAAACTGCCAGGTATGAACACATACCAAGGAAGTAGGCAAAAACCATATTTTCCAAGAAAATAGACCTGATGAATATATTTATTATATTTTCCATTTTTCTTAATTCTACTGGTTACTTATTAGCTTCAATTAAATCACGTTTACGATAACGTTGAACCCATATAATGATAGCAACAGTTATAAGTGCCATTGGAGACAATACCATTAATCCGTTGTTGGCATATCCAAAATTATAGAATCCTTCGGGTATAATTTGAAAACCAAATAAAGTACCTGATCCTAATAACTCACGGAAGAAAGCTACAATGACAAGTATAACACCATATCCGGCTGCATTACCAATTCCATCGAGAAACGCAGGCCAAGGTTTGTTCCCTAACGCAAAAGCTTCTAGACGCCCCATAATAATACAGTTGGTAATAATTAAACCAACAAATACAGAAAGTTGCTTGCTTACATCGTAAACAAAGGCCTTCAATACTTGGTCAACCAAAATTACCAAGGCAGCTACAATTACTAACTGCACAATAATACGAATACGATTAGGAATGGAATTACGGAGTAAGGAGATAATGACATTTGATAAAGCCAAAACCACCATAACCGATAAGGTCATTACAATAGCAGGTTTGATTTGAGCAGTAACCGCCAATGCAGAACAGATTCCGAGCACCTGAACTGTAATTGGGTTTTGACTTCCAATAGGGTCAGTCAATAGTCTTAGATTCTTCTTCGAGAACATTGCTTCTTTTTCACTCATAGTATCTATTTTTTCTTGTTGAAGAATTCCACATAACTCGACAAGTCGTTGAATAGCATTTCTTGAAGACCTTTACTAGTGATAGTACCACCTGATATTGCATCAACTTTATGCTCGGCAGGAGCAGTTTCACCAGCTTTAGCAACAATTAACGAAACAAATTCGCCATTACTGTTAAAAAGTGTTTTTCCTTGAAATACTTCTTGGAAAGCAGAAGTTACAATTTCGGCTCCAAGCCCTGGAGTCTCGCCTTGATGATCGAAAATGGCACCATACACGGTGTTCATGTCTTCGTTCATTGCAATGTAACCCCAAATAGGTCCCCATAAACCAGAACCGCGCAATGGAACAACATACTTGGTTCCTGCATCACCTAAATTGGCTTCGTAAACCGGTAGTACTTGTTCTTCAATTGGTTTGGCGTGTTCTTTTTTCAGATCAACTTTAAAAGCATCACCTTCAACTCTTTCGCCTTTTGAATTGACAACATAAGTATCGGTAATTTTATCAGCATATATTGCTTCAGCATCAACTGCTGTTGCATCAATTTTAACCGAAGAAAGTATGTTCTTCTTCTTCTCTACTTCGACATTACGCTTTTGAAAAGGTTTCAACGTAATAGCAGTAAACGATAATATCGCAGCTACGATAATTACCATTACCGAAGCATAGATGAAAGTATATGTATTTCCGTTTCTATTCATCTCTTGTAATTTTAAATTTCAAAGGTATTCGATGTAACTCCTAAACCAGGTTTAGCTGCTATCATAATTTTTTTACCTTGTCGTTTCATTTTGCTCGATTTTCTAATTATACTGTAGCTCGTTTTAACCTTTTGCGAATGTTGCCCTGAACCACATAGTGATCGATAAGTGGAGCAAATGTGTTCATTAACAATATGGCTAACATTACACCTTCAGGATAAGCAGGGTTTAATACGCGAATAACAATGGCTAAAACACCAATAAGGAATCCATAAATCCATTTTCCTTTATTTGTTTGCGATGCAGAGACAGGATCGGTTGCCATAAATACAGCACCAAATGCAAAACAACCTTAGAATAAATGATGCCAGAATGGAATTTCCATGAATGCATTAACGGCAAAAATATTCAACAATAAACCTGTTGTTAAACCACCTAATACAACTGAAAACATTATTTTCCAACTACCAATACCTGTAATAATTAAGAAAGCTGCACCTAACAATATGGCAAAGGTTGATGTTTCGCCAATTGACCCGGGAATAAATCCCCAGAAAGCATCCATAATATCGTAATCGACAATTCCTGTAAGGGCTAACCCAAGTGGAGTTGCGCCAGAAAAACCGTCAATAGCTTGCTCACTACCTAAACGTATCCAAACACTTTCACCACTCATTTGCGAAGGATAAGCAAAAAACAAAAATGCTCTAGCAATCAACGCAGGGTTCCAGATGTTCATTCCTGTACCACCAAATGCTTCTTTTGCAATAACAACTGAGAACACAACGGCCACAGCTGTCATCCAAAGAGGAGTATTGATAGGAAGCACCAATGGAATTAAAATACCTGATACGAGGTAACCTTCATTTATTTCGTGTCCTTTGATTTGTGCAAATGCAAATTCAACTCCCAAGCCGACAACGTAAGATATAATTAACGATGGAAGTAATCGCAAAGCTCCGTATATGAATACTTGCCAAAAGGTAGAATCGGCAAAAGTTCCAATAGCATGGAAGTGCTGATAACCGATATTATACATTCCAAAGAGTAGTGTAGGAACGAGCGCAATTACCACAAAAATCATTGTACGCTTCAAGTCAATACTATCGCGAATATGTGATCCTTTTCTCGTGGTTGCATCCGAAACATATAAAAAAGATTCCATGCCTTCGAAAACACTTTGGAAGGGATGAAGTTTCCCACCTTTTTCGAATTTAGGCCGATGCGTATCGAAAAAATTCTTTATTCCTTGTCCTTTCATAAAATTCTATATTATGCCAATTCTTTTATCATAGTAGAAATTCCTTTTCGCAATAATTCTTGCACTTCAATTTTTGAGGTACAAACAAAATCACACAAGGCCATATCTTCTTCTATTACTTCATAAATACCCAATTGTTCCATTTTATCAATGTCGTTTACAATAATCGACTTCAATAGAAAAACAGGAAGAATATCCATTGGAATTACTTTCTCATATTGCTCAGAAATTACGAAAGCACGTTCGCCACCATTCAAATTGGCATCAACAACATACTCTTTTCTTGGAAATAATTTCGACACAAATGTTTTACCAGCACTAAAGGTCTTAAATCCAGGAGCTATCCAACCGAAAGGAGTAATACTATCGCCTTCTGGAATAACTGTAATTTGATTGTTGTAAAAACCTAGGCTACTATCTTCTTCTAATTGGGATCCAGTCAACACATTACCAGAAATGATTCGTTCATTCCCAACTTTTGTTGTTTTACCTTCAACAATTGATTTAATGTTAGCCCCTAGAACTGTTTTGTAATACTTTGGCGTTTCAACTTCTGAACCTGTTAATGCGACTATCTTTTCGAAATTAAGTTTCCCCGTTGTTAGCAAACGACCAATAAAGGCCAAGGCTTGGATATCAATAGTCCAAACAAGCTCACCTTTATTTAAAGGAGCCAGCTTATGCATTTGAATACCAACATTCCCAGAAGGATGAGGTCCATCAAAATAGTTTAGTTCAACACCTTTTAACGATGAAAATTTAGAACCTTCCCGAAGACTAAGATAAACTTTACCATCGGTTAATTTTGCCACAGCATCAATACCCGCCTGAATTTCGGAGCTATTATCGGCTAGCGTAAAATCAAAATTGGGTGCTAATGGCGAAGAGTCGAATCCTGAGATAAAAATATCTCGAGGAGTTTCAGTCGCATTCGCAATTACACCAAAAGGACGCTGAATGATAAATGGCCAAAGACCACTATTCAACAAATTTTGTTTAATCGTTTCTCGATCCGGCGATTTAGTACCGGTTGAAAAGTCTTCAGATTCAAATTTCCCATCACTTTTGATCTCAACTTCCATTATACGACGACGTTCGCCACGATTGATAGCTACAACTTTACCACTAACTGGAGAAGTGAATTTCACTTCTGGTTGTGCTTTGTCGTAGAACAATGGTGTCCCAACTTTAACAATGTCATCGGCCTTTACAGACAACTTTGGAGTGAGTCCAGGAAAATCGGATGGCTTAATTGCGTATTGAGTTGCAAGTGTTGCATCTCCAACTGACAATTCAGGCTTACCTTTCAATTTAATATCTAAACCTTTTCTGATTCTAATAGTTTTCGACATTGCTGAATTTTAGATTTTATTTTTAAGGCGTAAAGGTAAATATTTTAGCAT
>JAQIBQ010000248.1 GCA_027859005.1 Prolixibacteraceae bacterium
TCTATATTTTGTACTTAGATGCAAGTCAGTCATCCATTCTTTATTCTGTTTTACATAGCTCTAATGTATAAATATTCAATGTTTTTTAAGAATACTGCAACATACGAGATGTAAGTATCAGAAATTGTGTCGTATATGGTTCTTGATGAATCTATATTTTGTGAGATTCAGATGAATTTATGTCGGAAGATATTTTCTATTTGAAAAAGAGCATTACTATATATTCATGCAACATCTTGAAATACAAGCTCAATCTTGATACTTGATACTCGCATCTCGATACTAAATAATTACTTTCAATTTAAGTAATACGATAAATATATTGTCGTATTTAAGTTTTATCAATTAACAACAGAATAGCAAGTTATGAAGTTTTAAATTGCCAAATTATACATTTTCAAATACTTATTTTTCATGCAAACCATAAATAAATAGAGAATAAAATGCAATTGCAATAAATCTTTTGTAAATTTTATAAGAAAACAAAAAAGTTGGTTATGAAAGATATTTTCAATGAATACATGTCGAAAAGACTAAGTGAAATTGAATTGAATGACCTCAAAAAAAAACCTGGTCCAGTTGTAACAATTTCACGACTTGCAGGATGCTCTTCACAAAAACTAGCCCACCAATTAGCATCAAGATTAAACGAGGTAAATAAAAATTCAACATGGAGTGTAATAAGTAAAGAAGTACTTCACGAAACAGCAAATCAATTAAAGCTCAATCCTAAAAAAATTAAATCAATATTTAAAATCAAAGACAGAACCGTTTTTGACGATATCATGCAAGGTTTTCTATCAAAAGATTATCATCTTGAACGGAAAATGAAGAATACGGTCATGAAGGTAATTCATCGTTTTTCTGTTGAAGGGAATAAGATAATTTTAGGCCGTGGTGCACATATTATTTGTACCGATATCGAAAACTCCTTACACATTAGAGTTGTGGGACCACTTGAATGGCGAATAAAAAGAGTGATGAAATCAAAAAAGTATTCGAAAGAAGAAGCTTTAAAATGCATCCTAAGCACAGAAAAAGATCGAAGTAATTTTCGAAAATCTATTAAAGGGAAGAAAGTAGATTGTGATGATTTTGATTTAACTATTAATCAAAACAAATATTCAAATAAGGAAATGATTGAAATAATACTTGCTGCTTTAAGAATAAAAAAAATGATTTAACAAAACTTTGATGATTCCATTTACACTAACAAAACAAGAACAAATAACACTACTGAAAATAGCTCGAAATACATTGTTGAAGCTTTTTCATTCTACCAAAAATCAATATGAAATTACAACGAAAGAAACCACTCCTAATTTAAAATCTTACTGCGGAGTATTTGTTTCGCTGTACAACAATGACACTTTACGAGGATGCATTGGCAGCCTAACCTCCTCATTACCATTAACCGAAACACTTATAAGCAGTACTATTTCAGCAGCAAAAAACGACTCTAGGTTTCCTCCAATTACAGCAAAAGAAATAAATGAAATTTCAATTGAACTATCAATACTAACTCCTTTGGAAAAAATATATTCGCTCAACAATTTTGAACTTGGCAAACATGGGATATACATTAAAAAAGGGGGGCAATCTGGAACATTTTTACCACAAGTTGCGTCACAAACCAATTGGACAAAAGAAGAATTTTTAGGAAATTGCAGTAAAAACAAAGCAGGTTTAACATGGGATGGATGGAAGAGTGCTGAAGTATACCGTTACGAAGCCATTGTTATTAAAGAATCAAAATTTAACATTTAATAAGCCTTTTTTTGCAACCAACTGATGGTTTTCTCTGTTGAATAGTGAGGATTTAGTACTATTTATTGTCTGTTCTATATACAATAGTCCGGTAAGCTTTTGCAATGCACTGATAATAAAACAATTAAAAAAGCAGTAGCTGTTTGTAGGACTCGCTAATATCTAGTGATTTACATTGCGTCTCATTACTCAAATCTCAAAATCTAACGATCTATTGATATAATCACGGATGGTTTAAGATTGGAATTTAGATGAAAAATAAGATTTTCTTCAGAAAGATGAAGTGAATAGACATTGCTTATTGAAGAAAATTCATTTTTTTTACGAATGACTATGTAACAACACATGCAAGTTACACAGCAATAGAATTCAACGTTTGCTTGAATTGCAAACAAGAGCTTAAAACCATTTATTTAATTTAAAGATATACTGTTGAAAAAAATTATCTTCATTTTTACAATAACAATACTTATTATGCAAACAACGAATGCTGCTGAAGCAATATTTGGAGGTGGATGCTTTTGGTGTACCGAAGCTGTTTTCTCGGAACTAAAAGGAGTAACAAAAGTGGAATCGGGGTACTCAGGTGGTACAACCGTAAACCCAAGCTACAACGACATAGGTAGAGGGAAAACAGGACATGCAGAGGTTGTTAAAATAACGTACAACGAGAATGAGATTTCATTTAAGCAGCTGTTAGAGGTTTTCTTTTTAACCCACGATCCTACAACTCTTAATCGGCAAGGAGCTGATGTTGGCACACAATATCGCTCCGTAGTGTTTTACACAAAAACGGAACAAAAAAAAATTGCAGAATCTATTATTAACGATTTAAATGCTAACAAAGTTTATAATTCACCCATTGTCACAGAGCTAACAGAATTAAGCAATTATTATTCAGCCGAAAAATACCATCAAGATTATTTTGATCGAAACAAAAACCAACCTTATTGTAAATTTGTAATTCAACCAAAAATGGAAAAATTCAGGAAAGTATTTAAGAATTCTTTAAAAAAATAAGAGCCTTCAACACCACTTGAAAGCTCCTTTTCGTTTTTCGCAATAATTTCCCCCTACTCAATAGGTGTTAAATCAGACCATAGTTCAGTTAACATTGTTTGAACCAACGACCAATTTTCGATTTCTTCTTGCAATGCTTTTCTACCCTTTTTATTGATTGCATAATACTTACGATGACGGCCATTTTCTGCCATTTTCCACAACGACTTTATTAATCCATTCTTCTCAAGTTTATGCAAAACAGGATAAAGACTTCCTTCTTTCCACTCAATCCTGTTTTCAGAAAGGTGTTTAACCTTTTGCATAATCTCATATCCATAACTCTCATTTTTGTCTAAAATTGACAAAATGATAGGAATAGCCGAAGCTCCTACTAATTCTTTTGAAATTTTACTCATAATAAAAATTTTAATACTTTTAAAAGTGTATATGCGATAGATTTTACTAAAACAAGTTAAATATAAGAATAAAAATCAAACAAAATAAAACTTATACCAAACAATCTTCTATCTATAAAAAAAAATGGAAAATTATAAAGA
>JAQIBQ010000265.1 GCA_027859005.1 Prolixibacteraceae bacterium
ATTGATCAGCTTCAATTAAGGCGAAATCATAATCATTGGTTTTTACTCGTATCGCTTTTTAAAGTTCAAAGTTCTGATTTTCCAATTCTGAAACATGAACCTGATCAGCACAATTTTTAAAATTTATACGAAAAATACCTACTCCAATAAAACTAAGACCGATCGCTGCAAAAAATGCCATCAATGAAGTAGCATTTGTTACTATCCAATCAAAAAGAATAGAACTGTTTAACTCAGGAAATAAAAGACTAAAAGAAGTAAATAATTGGCCTATGAAAATAGCACCTACCCCAAAACAAATAAACGTCCATCCCTTTTTTCCCTTTTCCCTTTTAGCAATAAGTAATATTAAAAGTGCTAGTGTAAAAACGGCACATACTATTGTACTAAAAATCATACCCCTAAATTTATTCTATTATAAAGTATCGGTTTACAATATAGAACAATCTAAATTGGATAGAAACTAACTGTTAAACATCTTTATTTAAGTTAATTTTCTTAGTTAACTCCTTGCACATTCATTTTGAGCGTATAAACCGAATTCATTGCAGTAATAAATAGGGTTTTTCGATCTGCGCCGCCAAAAGTTACATTGGCTGTCCAGTCTTGATCAATTTCGATGTGTTCAATTTGCTCTCCATTGCGATCAAATACTGAAACGCCATCGCCAGTTAAATATATATTGCCTTTATTATCAATCGTCATTCCATCGGAACCCATTTCACAAAATATCAAACGATCTGAGAGTGAACCATCTTCGCGAATGTGATAGGAATAGGTTTTACTATCGCCAATATCAGCCACGTACAATGTTGTTCCATCGGGTGTTCCTATAATCCCATTGGGCTGTACCAATTCATCATCAACAATTTTGATAGACTTTCGGTTGGGAGAGAGATAATATACATTTTCACGTTCAATTTCCTTCTCTGGATTGATCCAATAATCGCGTTTATAATATGGATCAGTAAAATAAATTCCGCCTTTCTTATCCACCCACATATCATTAGGTCCATTCAATTTCATTCCCTCAAAATTATCGATCAATACTTCAATTTCCTTGGTGACAATATCAATGGACCACATTTGATTTTTTTCATCTGCACAGGCCAATAACTTTCCTTTGTTATCAAAACTTAAGCCGTTTGAGCGGCCGCAACTGTCCATAAAAACCATCATAGTTCCATCGGGACACCATTTCATAATACGGTTATTGGGCTGATCGGTAAAATAAACACTACCAAATTTGCCACATGCAGGTCCTTCGGTAAAAGAGAATTCGTTGGAAACCAAAACTACTTCATCGCCTTTAATTAGGTCAACTTTTTTCTGTTGTGTTACAAATATTATAAGCACAATCAGTGCAATAATAAGAATATAGCCAAATGTTTTCTTCATGTTTAAAATATTAGGGGATTAATATTTATTATATATGTTTCAAAGTTGCCATAAAATTTAAATGCCTTTCAACTTACCCATACTCCTATATATCAATAATTAAGGTAATTTAATTCCAATAAGCATGATAAAATACTCTTTATCAAAAATCGAATAAAATGCATTTAATTTGCATTATTAATAGTAACCATAAATGTTATTGAAATACATTTCGGTTTGATCGCAATTAAGATCTGATGAAGGTATTAAATTCCTTTCAAAAATTCAGTTGATTCGCTTTATTTTTAATTCAACAGGCTGATGATCTGAGAATTCGAAACCTAAATCACAACCATTTACTTTTTCTACATCAATATTATGCGAAAGCAAAAATAAATCGATTACAGCTACAAGAGTTTTTCCTTTTTCATAGGGAATTAAAACACGTCGATTGCTAGGAATGTTTTGATCGTATGCCCAAGTCCATCCATGCTCAGGGTAATTGGCTTCGATATAAAATAACATTTCTTCATCGAATACATCGCCGTTAAATTTAGGAACAAACTCATTGGGACATTGGTTCCAGTCGCCACCAACAATTACATAGTTACCGTTCTTGTATAAATCAATCAAAATTGATTTTAAGTAACCCATTTGTTGTAGTCGTAAGGAGCCATCGTTGCAAGCTGAATTAAGTGTATTTATGATTAAAAAATTCTTTCCATTTTCAAGAGTATAATCATCAAGATCCATTAAATAAACAACTTAGTTAATAAGTTGAAGGACTAAAAATAAGCTGCAATTTATTTAACAAGAAAAAAGGCAATACGTATGTATCACCTCTTTTATGGTAGTCCCGACGAGAATCGAACTCATATCTATAGTTTAGGAAACTACTATTCTATCCGTTGAACTACGGGACCAACAATTCGGCTGTAAAAATAGCTAAAAAGCGTTCTTACACAAAATCAAAACATGAAAGATTATTTTATCAAATATTTGATAAATGAAATTTAGATAATCATTTTATAAATTTGCTTTTAAGGGAAAGTCGTTTTACATATATATATCATTGAAAGTAAAATAGATAAAATTCGTTATGTTGGATTTACAGAAAACATTGAAAAAAGACTTTTTGAACATAATTCAGGTAAATTAAAATTCACAAAAGGTCATATGCCCTGGGAACTTATATTTGGTAACCCGGCAGGAAATATCAAGGAAACTCGCCCAAAAGAAAAATATTATAAAAGTGCAGCTGGAAGAAGAAAGTTATTGCAAATACGTCCAAAAAATTAAACCAGCTTTTATAAGTGAAAATGTGGTCCCCGTCCTACCTGGGTGGGGATTCCTGCCGGGAATACACCTAGTTTATGTATGCAATATTAATAGAGCGCTTTACTGGCGTTCTATTTTGTTTTTGATTCTATTTTCAAACGAATAGATATATTATGAGTTTTAATAGTTGATTACAAATTATCACTTTGATGGGTAGATATAGTTCACAAAGCTAATTTCAAATGGAGTATACCATCAAATACTTTATGCGCTCGCTGCATTAAAAACATTATTTGCTTGATAAGCAAAATACCATACAAGAGTTATTCCTGACAAATTTTCAATTAAATCATGTATGCTTTATGTCAATAGTCCGGTAATTTTTTGCAATGCACTAATAATAAGACAATCAAAAGAGCCGCAGTTGTTTATGTAACTCGCTAATATCTAGTATTTTACATTGCGTCTCATTACTCAAATCTCAAAATCTAACGATCTATCATTATGTCTAACTCTATTATTTTATTATAAAAAATAAATTTAAATTATCAATCGTTCTGGGAATTAACTTAATTAAAACCTAAATTTAGTTTCATAAAAATGAATCAAAATTGTATATGAAAACCAGGTATTTTTGGAATACAATTCTTTTATTTTCATTGATTTTTGTATTTGAGAATACGATTGCCAATGAAAAAATTATATTCCAACAGTTTACCACACAAGATGGCTTATCAAATGGAACCGTAATTAAAACTTTCAGGGACAGCAAGGGGTTTCTGTGGGTTTGTACTGAAGATGGTTTAAACAAGTACGACGGGTATAACTTTAAAAAATACCACCCATATGTTAACAATGAAGTTATTACAATCAGTATTGTTTACAATGGTATTGTTGAAGATAAATATGGTCGTATTTGGTTAGGTTCTTCTATTGGGCTATTGTACTACGATAGTGAAATTGATAAACTCGTATCATTAGAAGCATACAGAAATTTTAACAAACAATTTGACATCCCTCTAGTATTTTCTCTTGAACTCCTTGTCGATCACAACGATAACTTATGGACAGGCTCATACAATGGACTGTATAAAATTAAGCTAAATGCCGAAATTGATAGTATAAATACAGAAGATATTAAACGATATACGTCTGAATGGACTGATACCACGTCAATTAGCAACTTCAAAATTATTTCAATTGTCGAAGATCAACAAAAAAATGTTTGGATTTCATCCTATTCCAATTACATAAACCGGTATAACGAAGAAACCGATAATTTTGAACGTTTTTTTATTAACAACCCAGAGTTTATTAAATCGGAAGCTATAAGGAAAAAACTCCTTTTTGATAAAAACAACGATTTGTGGATTTATTCCGAAGGGAAAGGAATTCTTTTATGGAATAGAGATAAAAATGCATTTAAAAAAATGCGTTTTTACGATCAGGATAATAATATTATTGACACAGAGAATACAAGGTCGATAATTTTTGACAGTAATGGGCGTATATGGATTGGTACCGATGGAAATGGGATTGTTTTGCTAAATAATGATGGAACAGTAATATCTCATTACAAAACAGGACCCGATGATTTTTCAAATTTGAGAAGTAATGCCATTTATAACATATACGAAGATTACACAGGTACCTTTTGGATTGGCACTTATCTTACCGGATTAGAAATGGTTTCAAGAAACAAGTCGAGGTTTGGCTTAGTTAGCAGTTCTCCACTTTCACAGAGGGGCTTAAATAATCCCATTGTTAAGGCTTTTACTGAAGATCAACAAGGAAATATTTGGATTAGTACAGATGGAGGAGGAATAAACATATATGATCCCAAAGCCGATAGCTATACGCATTTGATGCACAATCCTAACGATCCCAAATCACTAAGCACCAATGCAACTACCTCCATTTTTGCCGATGCTGAAAATAACATTTGGGTGGGAACCTACGATGGAAATTTGAATTGTTTTAATCGTTCAACCAATAGTTTTGACCATTATGTACATATCCCATCAGATTCAACTACTATAAGTAGTCAACACCCATGGGGTTTTGCGCAGGATAAGTGGAAAAATATTTGGGTTGCTACCATGAATAAAGGGCTTGCTTTATTAAAGCCCGGTACCAAATCATTTGTAAATTATTCCAAAAATATTATTGAATCAACAACAAATATAACTTCCCTTTCTCTAAACTATATTTTTATCGATAGCAAACAAAATCTGTGGGTATGTTCCGAATATGGTTTGAATAAAATCGATTTAAACAAAGTTGATTTCTCAAAACAAACCCCACAGCTTAATGTAAAGCAGTATTTTATTGTGTCAGGTGAAAATAACAGAATAAGTTTTATTAACGAAGACGATGAAGGTTTCCTTTGGATTGGAACAAAAGGCAGGGGCTTATTGAAAATGAATCCTGTGACCGAAGAAATAAAAAATTACCAGGTTATTGACGGGTTGGCTCACAATACCGTACATGGGATATTATTCGACAACGATAAAAATGTTTGGATAAGCACTAATAATGGATTGTCGAGGCTAAACCCTTCTACCGAAAAGTTTAAAAATTATGATTCCTCTGACGGATTGCAGGCTCCTGAATTTGTTAAAGCTTCATGCTTTAAAACCAACGACGGAATGCTAATGTTTGGAGGCGTAAATGGGTATAATGCTTTTTTTCCAAATAACATAACTTCAAATACTACAATACCCAATGTAGCCATAACCGATTTTAAACTTTTTTATAAAAGCATTCAAGTTGGTGATAGCATTCATAAGCGTGTTTTGTTACCAAAAGCAATAAATGAAATTGATGAAATTGAACTTTTATATAACGAAAACATTATTGCATTTGAATTTACAGCTCTCGATTTCTTCAGTCCTGATAATAATCAGTATGCTTATAAAATGGAAGGATTTGAAGATGATTGGCGTTATGTAAATGCGAAAAATAGAATTGCAACCTATACCAACCTCGATCCTGGTTTATATACTTTCAAAGTTAAGGCATCGAATAACGAAGGCGTTTGGAATGAGCATGGCAAGTCAGTTGCTATACACATTTTACCTCCTTGGTGGGAAACATGGTGGTTTATAACTATTGTAGTAATTGCTTTTATTCTTATGTTACTTGCAATATATTATTCCCGGGTATCCACCCTTACTGCTCAGAAAAAAGCGCTTGAAGAAATGGTCGATAAAAGAACAGTTCAATTGCGGAAAGCTAACGTTGAGCTCAAGGAAATTAATTCATCAAAAGATAAATTCTTTTCAATTATTGCTCACGATATCATGAGCCCCTTTAATACCATTATTGGATTCTCTGAAATAATGCTTCAAAATTTACCTGAGTTTAAAATAGAAGAAATAAAAGTAGGACTAAAACAGATTTATGGCTCATCAATGAGTTTGTACGACTTGCTTGAGAATTTATTGCATTGGGCTAAATCAGAACGTGGACTGATTGATGTAAACATACAAACGATTGACATTAACAAAACAATTGATAAAATTATTACACTATTTAAGTATTCAACTGAAGTTAAAAAAATTGAGCTATTTTATACAAAAAGAGTTGATGTACAAATAAGTGCAGACCAAAATCTCGTTAATACTATTCTACGGAACTTGGTGAGTAATGCTATAAAATTTACGCCAGAAGGTGGACAAATTGAAATTATTAGTGAACTAAAAAACGATTTTGTTTCAATAGCAGTTATCGACTCAGGTGTTGGTATATCAAAAGAAAACATCAAAAAGCTTATGGAAGCTGGAACTCATCATTCTACTTTAGGTACTAACAATGAAAAAGGTACTGGACTCGGGTTAATTATTATCCAGGAATTCATAAAAAAATTAGGTGGCGAATTCTCTATTACAAGCGAACATAATAAAGGAAGCTCTTTTATGTTTACTATACCTGTTGTAAAAAAAGAATAGGAAAAGGGAGATTTTAATGTTCTTCTATTTATTTCTGTAAATTTTCAATTCACTATTATAAAAACGGTCGAACTTACAAGGTGATTCATTAAAAACAGGTGCTTTTATTCCAGAACCAAAAGAGAGTTGTCCGGTATAAACATGTGCCTCATCCCATAATTTTCGATCGATAAAACTTTGCAACATTTTTGGGCCTCCTTCAACAATTACCGATAAGGTATTGCTTTCATATAAAAACTGAAGCAAGCTATCTATTACGTTCTCATCCTTTTTAATTTCTATAATTTTAGTGATACGATCGTCAGGATACTTTGCTTTTGTTATCGAAAAAGTTGGAGCATCGGCACTATAAACAGCCAGATCTTTAGGAAGCCGCTGCTTCTGATCGGGCACAATTCTGATGGGTTGTTTTCCATACCAATCTCGAAGAGTAAGTGAGGGATTATCTCTTAAGGCAGTTTCGGTCCCAATAAATATGGCCGATTCGGTAGAGCGTTGTTTATGAACTGCAATTCGAGCCATTTCGTTGGTAATCCATGTGGGGTGTCCAAGTTCCTTATTGCTTCGATCAGAGTCAACAAAACCATCGGCAGTTTGAGCCCATTTTAAAAAAACATAGGGTCGTTTTTCTTTGTGGAATGTAAAAAACCGGCGGTTCAATTCATGACATTCATCTGTCAAAACTCCAACTTCAACCTTGGTTCCGGCTTTTTCCATTTTCTCAATTCCCTTACCCGCAACCTCAGCATAAGGATCAATTATACCAACTACAACCCTGGGAATTCCCTTCTCAATAATAAGATTTGAGCAAGGTGGTGTTTTACCAAAATGAGCACATGGTTCAAGGTTTACATACAAGGTTGAATTCCTCAGTTTTTCCTGATCAATTACAGAATTGATCGCATTTACTTCGGCATGAGCCTCTCCACATAGTTGATGAAAACCCTCTCCAATAATTTCGTCATTGCATACAATTACACATCCCACCATTGGATTTGGCGCAGAACGTCGTTCACCCAATTTTGCCAATTGGATACAACGTTTCATGTATTTTTCATTCAAATTATTCATCAATCAAAGTATATGATCGCCGACAAAAGTAATCAAAAAAAAACGGCCCTATTCAAGACCGCTTTTTGTAGATTAATCACAAAAAATATTTTAATAATGAAAATGCAAAATTGCTTCGGCTATTAAATCGCATTTATGGGTATAGGCAACTACTCGTATTATCATTCCTTCTGAAGAGTTTGGATCAACAATTTCAGTACGGAACATAACTTCTTCACCTGTAAATATTAATTGTTTGGCATGTAATTCTGCACGACTAATAAAATATTTCTTTTTTTCATTTGGATTTAAATGCATAAAATGAATTCCACCAATTTTACCCATCGACGTACCCATACGTGCAACTGGTAAAGCCGGATAATTTTTAAAATGGCCAGGACAATGTTCAGGTTTTACAATACCTATCGAAGCAAAGCATGACTCAATATTGGTTTTTAAATCAAAAAAATCACTATCGGTTGTATAAGGGTTAAAATCTTTACTAAAGTTAGTTTCTACTTTAAATTGCTCAAACATCCGTTCAAATATCGGTTTTCCAAGAATCATGTAAGTCACTTCAATTGTGTACAAAATGCTTCCATCGTTTTCAAATATTTCACCATAAACAACTCCATTTTTACGGCTTATCGACATCATTTTAGCTCTCGATTTAAGTGCAAATTTGGATGATGATTTATGGGTACAACGGGTAATTATTGCATCGGTTGCCAAATAATGGTGTTTCTCCTTTTTAGGATTTTCATTCGCTAAAACCACCGATCCCAAAATAGCCATATGCCTACCAACTTCTGCTGCACTTATGGGCCCTTCTTCATCGATATGTATCAATTCTGTAGTAAAATCGGCATATACATACTCTTGTTGAATAAATAAATTTGTTAACGCAAAATAAGGTGCTGTTACAGAAATATTCTCTAAAATCGAATAATCAAATAAATTTTCAACCTCAGAATCCTTAATCGTTTTAGTGTTTAAAAATTGAATTGTCATGTAGAATATAATTTATGTATGGTTAAAAAACGGTCTGGTTATATTTATAATAGTTTTGCTTTTTTTCTTTTAATGAAATAGTGTGAGTGCTTGATATTCGAAATTCTATATCTTTATTTCGAAATTTTGAAAAAGGTTACTCGTAAATTCAAAATATTTTAAAACACAAAAATGATAAGAACCATTGCATATATCCGTAAGTCGCTGATTGATTATTATGATACGAATGAAATTGAGTCGTTTATTAACATCATATTTAACAATATTTATAATTATTCTAAAAAGGAAATGATCTTAAATGCCTCTAAAAAGTTGGCTGAAGATGAGTTTTTGAAAATAAAAAACATTGTTGACCAACTTGAACAATACATTCCAATCCAATACATTTTAGGCTCCACATATTTCTACAATTTGAGTTTTAATGTTACACCCAACGTTTTAATTCCACGGCCTGAGACTGAAGAGTTAGTAGACTTAATTCTCAAAAAGTATTCAAATCAGAAATTAAACGTGCTTGATATTGGCACTGGTAGCGGTTGCATACCTATTACACTAAAAAAGGAAAATGTTATTTTTGAAATGCATGCATGCGATATTTCTGAAAAAGCACTTGATGTCGCAATTAAAAACGCCTCCAACAATAATACTGAAGTTAACTTCTTTAAATACGATGCTTTATCCGATAAACTTCCCAAACAAAACGATCTCGACATTATTATTAGTAACCCACCTTACGTAACCGAAAAAGAAAAAGAACAAATGGAGTCAAACGTATTGGATAACGAACCTCATTTGGCACTTTTTGTTCCCAATAATGATCCTCTGCTTTTCTACAAAGCAATAACATACAAAGCAAAAAAATTACTTAAAGTGAATGGCGAACTCTATTTTGAGATCAATGAAGCATATGGAAAAGAAATGGAAGAGTTACTTCAACAAAATAATTTTGAAGCAAAAATCATAAAAGATCTAAACGGAAAAGATCGAATAGCCTTTGGAAAATTGAAGGCATAAAAAAAACACCCTCGAATATACGAGAGTGTTTTATATCTGTTTTACGAAAGTTTATTCTAAAACAGTAAGCGATTATGCATCGCCTTCTTTTGATTCTTCAGCAGCAGGAGCTTCCTTTACAGGAGCTTCAGCTTTTGGTTCCTCAGCAGCAACTTCTGCAACAGGCTCTTCAGCAGCAACTTCTGCCACAGGCTCTTCAGCAACAGCTTCTGCTACAGGTTCTTCAGCAGCTACTTCTTCAGCAACTTCCTCAGTTTCTTTAGCATTAACAGCTTCTGCTTCAGCAGCAAGATCAGAATTCCTCTTCGCTATTTCTTCAGCACGAGCATCACTAATTTTCTTCTCGGCCTCTAAACGACTAGCAGCATCAGCATCAACTGCTGAAGCCAAGTTGTCGATTTTAGCTTGGATTTTCTCTTCTTTACCGTGCAACCATGCTGTAAATCTTTTTTCAGCTTCGGCTTCGTCAAATGCACCTTTTTTAACTCCTTCTAACAAGTGCTTCTTCATCATAACACCTTTGTACGATAAAATTGCTCTTGCAGTGTCGGTTGGTTGTGCACCATTTCCTAACCATAGTAAAGCTTTGTCAAAGTCCAGTTCAACGGTAGCAGGATTTGTATTTGGATTATAAGATCCAATCCTCTCAATATATTTACCATCTCGTGGCGCCCTGCCATCAGCTACCACAATGTGGTAGTAAGCATTTCTCTTTCGGCCATGTCGAGCCAAACGAATTTTAACTGGCATAATTAAATAATTTATTATTTGTACTTAATTTTGAATCCGCAAAAGTACAATAATATTTTCTTTATCAAACCATTTAAGTACCTTTCAGTATAAAATATGTGCTATTTTTGAAAGTATTTTGTCAGTTACGCAACCATTGCGTGGTTCATTAATCTTATTCAAGTAAAAAAATAAAATAATGAGTACAATAAATAAAATAAAAATTGCAGCCTTAATCATAGCTATAACCCTACTTTTATCTTCGTGTTTAGACTTTAACGATACAAAACAAATTGCCTATGGTGATGCATTTATTAAATCAGTTCAATTAACCGACTCCAACGTTGCTTACAACCTCGAATTATTTACTTATTCGTGGAGTGAAATGGAACAAGTTGAAGCTTACCGTACTGGTAATAACAACACTTTTATACTCGACACTTTTGATTCTAAATATACGTTCAAATTACAGACCAACGAAACTTCAATTTTTGAAGAACTACCTGAATCTGGTGAGTATTTTTTTGATGTAACGTTTACAGATGGCGAATACTCTCAAGTTGCAGATTTTTTAACTACAAACTATATCGACCCTCCAAAAATTTCAAAGCTTGAATGGAATGAATCAGATGAAAAATTAATAGTCGAATGGGAGAAAATAGATAATGCAAATTTGTACAGTGTAATGTTACTCGATGAAAATAAAAGCATTGTTTATGAAACAGAATTACTTGACGCAAGCTATTCATCAAAATGGATAACTAAAAATACGTATGGCTGGAACAACAGCACTATTCCCATTGAAAATAAGAACTATACTGTTGCTGTTAGCGCCTATCTTTTCGAACCGGTTGTTTCAACGTTCGACATACAATGCATAGCCATAAATAAACTCAATTCATTTGTTTGGAAAACTGAAGAAAAATAAATTACATCCTTTGAATTTCATTGTTTGTAACTTTTAAAAACCCTAAATCTTTTTAACTGTTGTGCTTTTAATTGCACTCATTTTTGTGTTCGTTAAGTTATCTATTCTACTTATTAACACAATGCCTAATCACCCAAATTATTGGTTAAATTTACGGTTTGGCAAATAAAATAGTGTCTTTACAATTACCCACTGAAAAAGAAAAAGTTACTGAATGAAACCCTTCAACCATTTACACGTTCACTCTCAATATTCCATCCTCGATGGCCAAGCAAGCATTAAAGGTTTGGTAAATAAAGCACATTCCGATGGAATGAAAGCTTTGGCTTTAACCGACCATGGAACCATGTTTGGCATTAAAGAATTTTGGAATGCATGTAAATCGAGCAATTATGGGAATCCTGAATTTAAAAAAGAAGATTGGTTTAAAGTAAAACCGATTTTAGGATGCGAAACCTATGTTTCCAGAAGAGGAATTACAAATAAATCAGCGAAGGAAGATCGGTCTGGTGAACATCTCATAATATTAGCTAAAAATCATACAGGCTATAAAAATTTGCTGAAAATGATTTCCATCGCAAACACTGATGGGTTCTATTACAAACCTCGTATCGATAAATCAATTTTAGAGAAGTACCACGAAGGAATTATGGTTACTTCTGCTTGTTTGGGTGGCGAAATACCACAAAAAATTATGGACGATGATATTGAGGGCGCCAAAGAATCGATAAAATGGTTTAAGAATATTTTTGGCAAAGATTATTACCTTGAACTACAGCGGCACCCTGCTGAATCGTTCAAAGAACGCGAAAACGTTTACGACAATCAAGTAAGAGTAAACAAGGTATTGCAAGAGCTCGCGCGCGAAATGGACGTTAAATTAATTGCTGCCAACGATGTACATTTTACAAACGAAAACGATGCCGATGCTCACGATATACTAATTTGCTTAAACACTGGGAAAAATTTCGAAGATGAAAACCGAATGCGATACACTAAGCAAGAATGGTTTAAATCAACCGCTGAAATGAATACACTTTTTGCCGATGCTCCAGAAGCAATTGAAAACACACAGGAAGTTGCCCAGAAAGTTGAAGTTTATGAGCTCGATTCGGATCCAATTATGCCTGAATTTCCAAATACAACTGATTTTGCCACTATGGAAGACTAGCATAATAAAATATCGCAAGAAGACCTGAAAAAAGAATTTGGTCGTTATGATAAAATGGGCGGTTATGATAAAGTTCTTCGCATAAAATTCGAGGCCGACTACCTCAAACATATTGTTTATATAGGTGCCACTGAACGCTATGGCGAAGGCTTCGAAAAAGAAAAGGAACGGATCGATTTTGAACTAGATACCATAAAGCAAATGGGATTTCCGGGGTACTTCCTTATTGTTGCCGACTTTATTCAGGCTGCTCGCGACATGGGTGTTATTGTTGGGCCTGGACGTGGTTCAGCCGCAGGTTCTGCGGTAGCTTATTCCATTAAAATAACCAATGTAGACCCCATAAAGTACGACTTACTTTTCGAGCGTTTTTTAAATCCTGACCGTGTATCAATGCCCGATATTGATATTGACTTTGATGACGATGGACGACAGATAGTACTCGATTGGGTAACCCAAAAATACGGGCAAGATAAAGTAGCACACATTTGCACTTTTGGAACAATGGCTGCGAAAATGGCAATTCGCGATGTTGCAAGAGTATTACAACTTCCCTTATCAGAGGCCGATCGTTTAGCCAAGATGGTTCCCGAAACACCAAAAATCACATTGGCCAAAGCTTATGCAGAAAATCCTGAGCTCGAAAATGAAAAATCGTCAAACAATCCATTAATTTCAGATACAATTCGCTTGGCCGAAGCACTGGAAGGATCAGTCCGCCAAACAGGAGTCCATGCATGTGGCATTCTTATTGGTCGTGATCCTTTGAGCGAAAACATCCCATTAATGCCAACCAAAGAAGAGGCATTGATGACCACACAATACGATGGAAGATACGTTGAAGACATCGGTTTGTTAAAAATGGATTTTCTGGGCCTTAAGACCCTATCTATTATTAAAGAATGCCTCGATAATATAAAACTCTCAAAAGGAACTGACATCGATATCGACACAATTTCGATGGAAGATAAATTGACCTACGAGCTTTTTAGTAAAGGCGATACTACTGCCATTTTTCAGTTTGAATCGCCCGGAATGAAAAAATGGTTGCGCTTATTAAAACCCAACCGTTTTGAAGATTTGGTAGCCATGAATGCCCTTTACAGACCAGGGCCAATGGAATACATTCCCAATTACGTGAATCGTAAACATGGAAAAGAAGAGATAGAATACGATCACCCAATGATGAAAGATTTCCTTGGAGATACTTATGGTATTACTGTTTTCCAAGAGCAAGTAATGCTTCAATCGAGAGCACTTGGTGGCTTTACTCGAGGCCAGAGTGACACCCTGCGAAAAGCAATGGGAAAAAAGAACCGAACACTTATGGACAAACTCAAAGAACAGTTTGGAAAAGGATGTTTGGAAAACGAAGCATTTATTAAAGGTAGCGAAGAAATTAAAAAAGAGCCCAAAAAACTAATCGATAAAATTTGGAAAGATTGGGAAGCATTTGCACAGTATGCATTTAATAAGTCCCACTCTGTTTGCTACGCATACATTGCCTATCAAACGGGTTATTTAAAAGCACACTATCCTGCTGAATTTATGGCTGCAGTACTAAGTCGCAACCTTACTAACATTGAAAGAATTGGAATTTTTATGGACGAATGCCATCATTTAGGGATCAAAGTGCTTGGCCCCGACGTAAATGAATCGTACCACAAATTCACTGTAAATAAAAAGGGAGAAGTTCGTTTTGGAATGTCGGGTGTTAAAGGTGTTGGCACAAATGCAGTTGCCGATATCATTAAAGAACGTGATAAAAGTGGCGAATACAAAGACATGTACGATTTCGCCGAACGTGTTAACCTGCAATCGTGTAACAAAAAAAACTGGGAATCACTGTCCTATGCTGGTGGATTCGATAACATTTCTGATGGCATACGATCTCAATTCTTTGTTCCTGACAAAAATGAATTATCCTATATCGAGAATTTAATTCGATACGGTAATTTAATTCAGAACGAACGTGATATGGCGCAACAATCCTTGTTTGGTGGCGACCAAGAAATTGCAGTACAAAAACCTAAACCAGTTGTGTGCGAAGAGTGGCCAAGCGTAATAAAATTAGAGTACGAAAAGAGTCTAATTGGGATGTATCTTACTGCACATCCCTTAGACGACTACCGTTTAGAAATTGACTCGTTTTGCACGCGTAATGTGAATTTCGGACTATTAGATCAAGATTTAACTCCATTTAATGGACGCGACCTTTCATTGGCAGGAATGGTTGTCGAAGCGCATGAAGGATTGAGTAAAAATGGCAACCCATTTGCAAACATGACAATTGCAGATTACGAAGGATCCCTAAAAATATTCTTCTTCGGTAAAAACTATGTTGAATTTGGAAAATATTGCCGAAAAGGATTGTTTCTATACATTAAGGGAAAAGTACAGCAACGTTTTAGAGGACAGGAGATGCTTGAGTTTAAGTTAAATAGCGCTGAACTCTTGCAGGATATACGTACAACAAGAGTGAAAAAAATTGCTGTTGATTTATCACTTTTTGCTATTACCGAACAATTTATAGCAGAACTCACACAGCATTGTGATAATAATAAAGGAAATACAACATTGGAATTTAATGTGATTGATCCTGAAACAAAAACCAGTATTCATCTGTTTTCCAGAAATATTAAAGTTAACCCAGCAGACGAATTTATCGATTATTTAAAGAGCAAAGAGGGAATTGTATTTAAAATCAATTAAATTTGTATTCTCGATTTAAAAAAAAAGAAGCAAATCTGAATAAATTATGGCAAGAGAAGTAAACGACGCAAACTTAGAAGAAGTTGTATTACAATCAGATAAGCCGGTATTAGTTGATTTTTGGGCAGAATGGTGTGGACCTTGTCGAATGGTAGGACCTTTAGTTGAAGAATTAGCTAAAGAATACGAAGGAAAAGCAGTAGTAACAAAAATGGACGTGGATAGCAATCCAGGCATCCCAGCAAAATTTGGAATTCGTAACATTCCAACCATCTTATTTTTCAAAGGTGGCGAAGTTGCCGATAAGCAAGTTGGAGCAGTTCCTAAAACTGTTTTGGCTCAAAAAATTGACGCTTTACTATAATACAATAAATTATTTTTGTCAATTAATCCTGCTTGAAAATCAAGTGGGATTTTTTTTGCATATGAAGATCAAAAAATATTGACATAGATTAATTTCAATTTCTTAATTGTTTCCTTTCTTTAATATTTTTCCATTTTACGCTTTATAAAATAATCTGATTCAGGAAAAAAATCATCATACATGTTAGTTTCATAATTTACTTGTGAAGTATTTGTATCTTTTGAATCTTACGAATACGGTCAGTTTCTACTTCTAAAAAATATATTCCATTCTCATATGAATTTGTGTTTATGCTTATTTTATCCTCTGAACCTATAAAATCTGATTTGAAAAAAACTTGTCCTGCAATATTACAAACCTTTATTTCTACCTTTTCATTAGCTATTGGTTCATACCAATTCAAATAAACATTTAATACATTATTAGCAGGATTAGGATAAGCAAATAGTTTTAATCCTGCATCTTCCGATATCTTATTTGTGCGGGATAAATCTTCAATCTGATTATCAATACTACCCGGGCTTATATAGACTTTTTCTGCCATTTCAATTTCTTCTCCATCTGAACAAAGTACAATATCAAATATGCCTGCATCGTTTGAATTAATCACAAGCGAAGCATAATAGTTATTGTTGTACTCAACTATAGGAGCAATTGCCCGACACTCTCCATCGATAAAAGCACCTGCTTTCATATCGAAATTATAATCGTTAGGATTAATGGGGAGCCTAATATATTTTATCGCACTATTTTTATACCCTTGAAAATCCCAAATGCAATTATTTTCTAAACTAAAATTTTCCCAGCCTGCACTTTTTTCTTCTGGCGGATGAATACTAAAGTTAGATACAGGAGAAGACAAATTAACAATGTATCCCTCCCCTGTATTCATTCTTGTTAAAGTATTCAAATAATCTGGCATTTCTGGATTAAATACTTGGTTGAGATTTTTAATCTGAACTAATATTTCATCATTAATTAATTCTTGTAACCCATCTTCAGTAGGCTGCGATTCGAAATATGGATATCCAATAATGTTTTCAAAAGCATTCAAGTTCAGTTCATAATCCGACTTAAATGGATATCCGGTAAATTGTAAATCTTTTGGGATAGTGCTCTGCAAGAAAAATCCTTCCCCATTCTTTAGTTTTGCAGAAGTTGCAGTATTATTAATAAATGGATTTGAATAATATTCAAAATCATTAGAACTCACTGCAAAATAGTTATCCTTTTCATATTCAAATAGCTGTGAAACATAATTGCTTCCTGTAGAAATAGTTAGAGATTTTAAATTCAGTCCATTATTTATTATCACGTCTTGATTTTCCAACACTCCCAAGTGAACTTGGATGGGTTCAAATTGGGTATCAATTAATGCATTGGAATTGACAATCTCATTGGCTCTTTTCATTGTACAACTTTGAGTTTCAAATAGTATAAAATGAAGATCCTCGTTTTCATTCAACCATGTATCAAAG
>JAQIBQ010000269.1 GCA_027859005.1 Prolixibacteraceae bacterium
GATCTGGATGCTATGCTCACCCTCACTTAGGTTTAGTATTTCCTGATCGCCATTCGACAAGGTTGTTTGTTTTTCACCATCGATATAAACATGGAAACAGCAGTTGGCAGGGGCAAATAGCTGATTTTTTCTTTTTATAAGCAGTTCAGGCATTGTGTAAATTTATTAATTGATGCTAGCAAATTTATCTAAATCAAATATACAATCAAATTATAAGTTTGGGTTACCCATTTAGATTCTTTTCAAAGGATACACTTAGCACAAAGAATAATTTGTATTTTTGAGCCGAACAAAAATGAAATACCTTTATGGCTAGCAAAAAGAAAAGAAGCAGTGGATTTTTATGGGGATTAATTATTGGTATTATAGTTGCCGTAGGAGCAATCTATTATTACAACAACAATAGTAAATCAGACTTCGAAAAAGAAAGCAAAAAAATTGAACGAAAAGCCAAAAAAGAGCTAAATAAAGCAGAAGACGAAGTAAAAAAAATATTCGAAAAATAAACCCCATTACATACAATCTTTATCAAGACATAGCACACATAACATACCTTGATTCTGTGCTCAAAACTTGTGTCCAAAATACCATTAAATGAAAGTTATTGACATTATAAATAAAGCTGATAAAACGCAATTCTCATTTGAATTACTTCCTCCTCTAAAAGGTTCGAATGGCGATAAACTATACAATACCATTGAAGGATTGTTGGAATTCAAGCCACAGTATATAAACATAACTACCCATCGCGACGAATTCGACTTAAGAACTCGTGAAGATGGATTAATTGAAAAAAGAATTGTTCGCAAACGGCCTGGTACAGTCGCCATAGCCGCATCAATTCAGCACAAATACGGAATACCTGTTGTTCCGCATATTCTTTGTGGTGGATTTTCCCGAAGCGAAACCGAACACGTTTTACTCGATTTACATTTCTTAGGAATTAAGAATGTGTTGGCATTGCGTGGCGATGGACTTAAAGGAGAACACGTTTTTAGACCCGAAACAAACGGAAATAAGAACGCACATGAATTGGTGCATCAAATTGCCGATTTAAAAGAAGGCAAATACCTCGATCCCAATTTAAAAAACACCTCTCCACTCGATTTTAGCATTGGCGTTGCCGGATACCCTGAAAAACATTTTGAAGCTCCTAACCTCGACACCGATTTACAATACCTCAAAGAGAAAGTTGATGCAGGTGCCGATTACATTGTTACTCAAATGTTTTTCGACAATCAAAAATATTATCAGTTTGTAGATAAATGTAGAACAGCAGGCATTATGGTTCCTATAATTCCAGGTATTAAGCCCATTGCAGTTAAAAACCAACTTACTGTATTGCCTAAAATATTTAGCATTGATTTACCACAGGACTTGGCAGAAGAACTAAGCGCTGCAAAAGACAACAATGCTGCCCGAAAAGTAGGAACCGAGTGGGCCATTCATCAAGCTAAAGACTTAATCAAAAACGGTGCACCTAGTTTACACATGTACACCTACGGTTTAACCGATAATGTAAAAGAAATAATGAAGGCTGTATTTTAAATATAAAAGCCATGAAATACATTGTTCTATTGTTAACAATGCTTCTTGTTTCATTCTCTTGTTTTGCTCAATTCCATCACCACAAAGACCATAAAGAACACGAGCATTACCACATCGAATCCAAAATTGGTATTGGAGCTGCAACATCATTCGTATACGATATGGGAGAACAAGAATTTGCTCCTGGATTTCATGTCCATATGTTAAGAGTTTTCAACGAGAAATTTGGTGCAGGTATAGGTTACGAAGGAATAATTGGCGACAATTACCACCAGACATTAACAGCTTTTGGAAAGTTCTTTTTAACTGATTTCCTTTCGGTTAATGTTGGCCCTGGATTAACGCTCCCGAACAAAGAACACAACGAGTTTTCGCTATCGGCTCACTTCGAATTAGCAACAGCTTTCGACATTTGTGATATACATGTGGGTCCAATGGTTGGCTACGGAATAAGCACAGAAGATAGTCACGTATCTTTGGGTTTGCATGTTGGATGGCATTTTTAAAAAATAAATAGTATGGAATTATTCACAATTATTGGATTGCTTGCAGCAACTTTGACCACTGTTTCATTTATACCTCAAGCCATTAAAGTGATCAAGACAAAACAAACCAAGGATCTATCTCTAACAATGTATTCAGCCTTTACATTAGGCATATTTTTATGGCTGATTTACGGAATTATGACCAAGGATGCTCCTATTATTGTAGCCAATGTTGTAACTGCAATTTTGGCCTCAATTATTTTAATAATGAAAATCAAGTATAAATAATCCGAACCACTTATATTAAAAACCAGAAGCCAAAGAAATGGCAAATAGTACCAGACAGAATAAAAATATGAAATACGCCGTGCATGTATGGTTTTGAGCGCCACATGTAAAAGAAGGGCGAAAGAGTATAACTCAAACAACCGGCCATTAAAAACCATAGTGTTATCGTAGGTGTATTTCGAATTACAGGAACAATGGCCATAATAATTACCCATCCCATAACCATGTACAATATGGTTGAGAGCAAACGTAATTTTGCAGTATAAAACCAAACCTTAAAAATTACTCCGGCAATAGCCATTCCCCAAATAATACCAAATATTGTCCAGCCCAAAGGTCCTTTAAGAGTAATAAAAGTAATTGGTGTATACGTAGCGGCAATTAAAACATAAATCGATGAATGATCCAACTTGTTAAGTTTTAGCTTTGTTCTTGGATTATAAACACCATGATAAAGGGTTGATGCTGTATACAATAATATCATTCCCACACCAAATATACTGTACGACACAATGTGCCATGCCGTACCGAATAACGATGCACGAACAACCAACAATACGGTTGCAGCTATGGCAATTCCAATTCCTACTCCATGCGATATGCTGTTAAATATTTCGTCGCCTTTTGTACGGCGCTTCAATGCATTTTTCATTCGTTTATTATTAATTTTTTTGGCCTCTTTGTTGTATTCAAAAATACTGAATCATAAACGGTAGTCAATAACATTTGGTATGAAACAAAACATAATTTCATATTCGAAACAAAGATTTTACATTTGCTCATGCATTAACAAATTATTGACCATGGAAAAAAAATCGGCTCTACTCATCATCGACATGCAAAAGGGATCGTTTACTCCTGATACTCCACGTTACAATTCCCCAGAAGTGATTGCAACTATTAATTCCTTAGCTAAAACATTCCGAAGCCATGGAGATCCTGTTATTTTCATTCAGCACGATGGAAGTAGATTCAATGAATACCTTCCCAAAACAAGCGAATGGGAAATATTAGATGAACTGATTATTGAAAAATCGGATCTAATTATAAGCAAAACAGTTAACGATGCTTTTTACAATTCAAAGCTCGACCAAACACTTCAGGAACTTGGCATTCAGGAAGTAGTAATTACGGGATGTGCAACCGACTTTTGTGTTGAATCCACTGTTCAAAATGCTCTAACCAAAGATTATTCCGTAACCATTGTGAGCGATGCGCATACAACTGCCGATCGACCACATGTAAACGCAAAGGCTTTAATTGATCATTACAATTATGTATGGGAAGATTTATTCCCAACTAAAGGCGAAATAAGAGTAATTCGGTCAAGCGACCTTATTCTTTAACATCAATCCCTACTGATCTTAAATCGACATAGAAACCAGGATACGACTTAGTTACCACCATTGGATCGTTAATTTTGATGCATCTATTAACAAGAGCTATTGGGGCAAAGGCTAGGCCCATTCGGTGGTCGTGGTAAGTATCAATCACTACAGTTGAATTGAATTTTGTTTCATCTAATTCGCCATCCCAAGCCAACTCACCCTGTTTGGGTTCGTAGAGTTTAGCACCTAATTTTTCAAGTTCAACTATCAGAGCATTTATTCTGTCGGTCTCCTTAATTTTCAGTGTTTCTAGTCCAGAAAAATGAAAAGAAACTTTTTTGCAAACACAAAGCACTGCAAAGGTTTGAGCAATATCGGGGTTCTCCACAAAATTTTGTACGTATTTATCGGGCAAATCAACCTTGTTTTTAGTGAGCTGAACTGCATTCCCTTTTTGAGTAGAAACAATCCCAAAATCTTCGAACCACTTGGCTTGCGAACAATCACCTTGCAAACTATTCAATTGCAAACCCTGTAACGTCACTTCCACATCATCGGCCAAAACAGCCATTTGATACCAATACGAAGCACCACTCCAATCGGCCTCAACCGAATAAGGTATCGCTCTATATTGCTGCTGTTCAATGGTCACTTTGTTCGCATTCCATTTATAATTTATACCAAATTGCTTCATCAATTTCAGCGTTAAATCGATGTACGAAGCAGAGGTTATTTTATTCTTCAACGTTAACTGCAAACCTCCTTGAATGGTAGGAGCAATCATTAATAAAGCTGATATATACTGACTGCTAATACTCCCGTCTAGCTCCAATTTTCCACCTTGCAAGTTCGAACCCATTATTTTCAATGGAGGATAACCATCTTCTTTAAGGTAAGTAATGCGAGCGCCTAATTTATTTAAAGCATTCACCAATATTTTAATGGGACGTTGCTGCATTCGTTCACTTCCGGTAATCTCCCACTCGCCCACAATTTTCGATAAGAAAGCAGTTAAGAAACGCATGGCAGTACCTGCATGGCCAATGTCAAACTTGTTTGTATTTGAGTTCAACACCTGCTCCATCACTTTAGTATCGTCGCTATCGCTTAGGTTTTCAATTGGGAAAGGACTATAAGCAAGCGCATTGATAATAAGCACACGGTTACTAATACTTTTAGAAGTTGGTAAAGAAATTTTACCTGTCAGTTTTTCAACAGATGATGTAAGAGTATACTGCATTTCATTAAATATTTCGGAAGTGATCTAATGCCTCGTAAATTAATGTTTTGTCGCAATCGATGTTGATTTCAACCTTACCAATTTCAGGTACTAAAGTAAAATTAATCCGTCCAGCTTCGTTCTTCTTATCTTTTGTCATTTTCAAGTAAAGTTCTTCGTAATCGTCTTTGGAAATGGCAAAAGCACCGTAAGTTGCTATAATCCATTTTGAAATTTGATCACATTGTTCCATTGGAAAACCTACTTTTTTAGCCGACAAATACAACTCGACAATAATACCATAAGCCACAGCATAACCGTGCAAGATTGGACGTTTTTGATGCAAAGCCATGCTTTCAAACGCATGAGCAACTGTATGCCCTAAATTTAATGCTTTTCGTATATTTTGTTCGGTAGGATCGTTGGTTACAAAGTATTCTTTTACCTCAACCGATCGAGCAATTACATCACTTAAGGATTCAAAATTAATGTTATTCAAATCGAAAACTAACAATTCGTCCCAGTGGACTTTGCTGTGAATTAATCCGTGTTTCAACATTTCGGCATAGCCCGAAAGGATGTTATCCTTATCAAGTGTTTTCAAAAAATCACTGGCAATAATAACTGTTTGAGGTTGATTAAAAACGCCTATTTCGTTTTTCAACTCGTTAAAGTTTATGCCGGTTTTCCCACCAACCGACGCATCAACTTGCGACAATAAAGTAGTAGGTATATTTACAAAATGAAGCCCACGTTTGAAACACGATGCTGCAAAACCACACAAATCGCTCAACATTCCACCGCCCAAATTAATCAATAACGATTTTCTGTCGGCTCCGTTTTCTTCCATAAAATTCCAAACCGAAACCACAGAGTCTAAACTTTTGTGATCTTCGCCACTTGGAATTTCAAGTACGGGTACGTTTTGAAGGAAATCGAATTGCTGAATTTTAGGCAAGCAATGCACTTTTGTATTTTCATCAACAACTACATATACCTTGCCTAAAGGATAGTTTTTCACAATAGCGCCCAACTCTTTTTCAAGGTTGTTACTAACACGAATATCGTTCTCAAAAATTGAAATACTCATTTTTACCTTTATTTTGATACCAAAATTAAAACAATTTGTTTCTTTGTTATAAGTTATAACACTATGAATTCGAAAGACAACATAAATTTCATTTTTCAACTGAACAATAAAAACCGATCGGGCAACTTTTTTGCACTGTTTATAGTTAGCGGAATTGTATTTGTTGGTGCTGGTTTTTATTTTGTCGCTACAAACATGACCTATGCACTAATTGCAACCATTGTTGCTGCGGTTGCATATTTCATTTTATTCAGCAAAGCTAAACCTTCGTTTTTCGAAATGCTAGTTAGCGAAAAACAAATCCAATTTAATTATTATTCCGTATCAACTACAACGCGCAACTACCAGTCAATTGAAATAGAGTTAAATCAATTAAAAGACTTTACTATCGTATCTAAAATCGGTGGCTTACAAAAAAACTTGATTGTTTCTGTTCAATCGAAATTTGGGATAGCAGATTTTCCTCCCATTTCAATTTCTATATTAAAGAGAAATGAAATTGCTCAAGTTCTTCAGGTGCTCAACGAAATTCAAAAAGCCAATGTAAAGAAATAAACCAAACCAACTTTTTATGATATCTCCCCTCACTTATAAAATTGCTCTTTCGCTTTTTCCTCGTATTGGAGCCATTAATGCCCGCCGATTAGTTGCTTATACTGGCAGTTTAAATGCGGTCTTTGAATTATCAAAAAACGAGATGAAAGGAATCCCCGGGATTGGTAAGGGAATAATAAAAACGATTATCGAAAAACGAAATGAAGTAATTCAAAAGGCTCAAAAGGAATTAGAATTCATTAAGAAATACAATCTCAACACCTTCTTTTATCTCGATAAAAATTACCCAACCCGATTGGCTCAATGCGACGATGCTCCAGTAATTATGTACATGAAAGGCGAAGTTGATTTAAACCAATCACGCATTATTAGTATTGTTGGAACACGAAATTCAACCGACAATGGACGCGAATACACCAATGAATTAATTCGCGGTTTAAAATCAAAAGGAATTGAAGTACTTGTGGTAAGTGGATTGGCTTATGGAATTGATGTTGCAGCCCATAAAGCAGCGTTAAAAAATAACACTCCAACCATAGGAGTTGTGGGGCATGGCTTAGATAAAATGTATCCATCGGCACATGCTTCAATTGCCAAAGAAATGGTTCATAACGACGGTGGTTTGTTGTCAGATTTTCCTTCAGAATCGGCAATTGATCCTGGCAATTTTTTACGTCGTAACAGAATTGTTGCAGGATTAGCCGACTGTACAATTATTGTTGAATCGGCAAAAAAAGGAGGCGCATTGGTTACAGCCGATATTGCCAACTCGTACAACCGCGATGTTTTTGCATATCCTGGCCGACCTTCAGATCAATATTCTGTTGGATGCAATAAACTAATTCAGGAAAATAAGGCTGGCCTTATTGAGAGCTCTTCCGATTTAATTGAATTTATGGACTGGGAGGCAAAACAATTGCCTTCACAAGCTAAACTTTTATATAATTTTTCAGAAGATGAAAAAAGCATAGTCAAAACTCTTCAAAAAAACGATATATCAACCATCGATTACATTTCGAGAACCTGTAACTTTTCTGTTCAAAAAATAAATACCATTCTTCTGAATCTTGAATTTGAAGGTATTGTAAAATCACTTCCTGGAAACCGATTCAAACTTTTGGTTCAGCTTTCTATTTAACTGCTACACGCTAGCTATCTTGGAATGATTTTTGTGAAACAAGCTCTGCATTTTTCAACCTTAACCATGAAATACTCTCTAATATTCAGCACCTTACTGTTATTTTCCTATATATTATCTGGACAAAACGTTCAAATATTGGACGAACAAAATAGTCCCATTGAAAATGTGATTGTTTTAGGCGAAGATTTCAGAAGCCATACCAATGCCAATGGTTACCTGCAATATTTCCCTGAGAACGGTACCAACCGTCTAGCATTTATTCATCCTAGTTACAAACGACTAACATTAACTTGGGATCAATTGGTTCTAATGGACTTCAAAGTTAAATTGGAGCAACGAATCCAGAAATTAGAGGAAGTAACAATTCGTCCCAATAAAAGAGCACAAACAATTAACAACTCTCCTCAAAAAGTAATTGCATTAACCCCCAAAAACACAGCATTATTCCAGCCACAAACAACCGCCGACCTATTAGAAACATCGGGTGAAGTTTTTATTCAGAAAAGTCAACTAGGAGGAGGCAGCCCTATGATACGTGGCTTTTCTGCCAATCGAATTTTACTAGTTGTTGATGGTGTTCGTTTAAACAATGCCATTTACCGTGGAGGAAATTTGCACAATGTTATTTCGATGGATGCTTCGAGTCTTGAACAAACCGAAATTATTTTAGGACCTGGCTCAGTTATATATGGAAGCGATGCCTTGGGTGGTGTAATTCATTTTTACACCTTAAAACCAAAGCTAAGTACATCCAATGTTAAAACGCCAATGGAGGTATTGCTTCGAACATCATCGGTAAATTTTGAGAAAACCGCACACATGAATTTCAATTTAGCCGGAAAAAAATGGGCTTCGGTTACTTCGCTCACCTTTTCAGATTATGACGATTTAACCATGGGTAGTTGGAAATTTCCCGAATACCAACGCACAGCATACATAAATACAACTACGAGTACCGATGAGCAGGTAAAAAATGCAAATCCGAATCAGCAAATTAATACCGCTTATTCACAGCTAAATTTAATACAGAAAATCCGATTTCGCCCGTCAGAAAAAGTTGATTTCGAATATGCATTTCATTATTCAACAACATCTGATATTCCTCGTTACGATCGCTTAATTCAATATTCAAATGAAAACCTAAAATATGCAGAATGGTATTATGGCCCTCAAAAATGGATGATGCATTCACTAAAAGCAGACCTCACTCTTAAGAACAAAATCATAAATAATCTTTTAATTCAAGGAGCGTTTCAGAACTACGGTGAAAGCCGGCACGATAGAAAATTTCAAAATGATATTATAAATCACCGAACCGAAAATGTTGCGATTTATAGTTTGAACATCGATGCCGATAAATATTTTTCAAAAACACAATCGTTATACTATGGCATTGAAGGGGTTTTTAACAAAGTAAATTCTGAGGGAAAGCAAGAGAATATATTGGATAACACTAGCGAAGAAATAGCATCACGCTACCCCAATAATTCAGAATGGTGGAGCCTTGCAGCTTACACAACGTATAACCAACTACTAAGTGCTGAAACTTCGTTGCAAGCCGGAGTACGATACAATTTTTCAGGCATGAACGGCACTTTTGATACAAATTATTACAACTTACCATTTAAGGATTTTAACGATTCAAATGGAGCGCTATCAGTGAATTTCGGTTTGGTTTTTACGCCAAACAATCAAAGCAAAATAAACATAAATGCATCAAGCGGCTTTCGCTCACCAAACATCGACGATGCAGCAAAAGTGTTTGATTCTGAGCCTGGAAATGTAATTGTTCCAAATACAAAATTAAATCCCGAATATGCTTCGTCGTTCGAGGCAGGAATTCAACATTATTTTACTGAAAGTATAAAGATTAATTGCTCACTTTATTACACCCGTTTATACAATGCAATGGTTAGGCGCGATGCCCAACTAAATGGAATGGATTCCATTTTATACGATGGTGAAATGAGCAAGGTTCAGATGCTTACGAATACAAGTTGGGCAAACATTGCAGGGCTTAGTACTCAAATCTTATTTAGACTAAACAAATTGACCAAGCTCAAGGGTGGATTGAACTGGCAAACAGGGAAAGACAGTGACGATTTGCCCGTTCGACATATTGCTCCTTTGTTTGGAAACATTCATGCCGAATGGAAAAATAAAAAAGTAACAATTGACACCTATATGCTTTTCAATGGTGCTATTTCTGCTGAAAATTTAGCAATTGACGAGCGTGAAAAAACACACATTTACGCAAGTGATGCTAACGGACTCCCCTATTCTCCATCGTGGTGGACTTTAAACATTAAAGGCAACTACACTGTAAGTAAGGCTTTAAGCTTGAACCTTGGGATTGAGAATATTTTAGATGTTAGGTACCGTCCCTATTCATCTGGAATTGTTGCTCCCGGTATTAACTTCATTTTTTCAGCCAATCTGAAACTATAATTACCTTCTTTTTTGTAATTTCACCAGAATTAAAATATTCGTTAAGGCTCAAACTATTGAATAAACCAATTAGAATAAATCAAGTAAAAAACCTGATCATGACTAAACTATTCAAATTAACCGCTTTCTTTCTTATTGTTTCTTCCTTTCAATCATTTTCTCAAATCCAATTAAACCTTAACATTAAGGGTATTAAATACGAAGACAAATACGAATTTGACGCAGGTCTTGATATGGAAATGGCTTTCTATTCAAAAAAGGGCACACATAGAATGACCATCCCTTATGAAAGCTATTATTCAACTGACCTGAATTATATATGCATAAAAATATTACGAAAAAATACGGTATACCAAACCCTATTTGATTTCCCAAACAACACTTGCCTCATTCTTTTAGGTGAAGGTTCAAACATGCAAGCCAGTTCAGCAGTAATGAAAGATAATGAAGGTAGAAATTTAAATAAATTACCACTCACTAAAACAGCTCAAACAAAAGACATACTTGGCTACAAATGTATACAATACACGTTCAAGTCCGATCGATTCAGTGGTGAGATATGGGCTACAAATCAGATTGAATTACCCAATGATGTAGGCATTCTTAAAGCAAGTAAGATGGGGAAATACTTCGAAGACACACCAGTTGAGGGTTTTATTTTGGAAATAACATCCATTGCTCGTAACGGATTAAAGACCGTTATGAAAACAACTGAAATTCATAAAAATAAAAAGTACGCAATCACACTACCAAATGAAGTGGGTAAAGCAATAAATAAAATAGATTATTACGACTATTAATTACGAAAGACTTTGAATAACACTATTTAGTCGATCATAAACCTGCTTCGCAAAAACTTCCACTTCGGGATTATTTATGGGTTCCATCGCAACCAAAGGATTAATTGAAAATACTTCAATATCATCGTTTTCCTTTTGTTGGATACATACGTTACACGGCAGCATAACTCCCACTTTATCAACTTTGCTTAATGCTTCATAGGCAAAACCTGGATTACAGGCGCCTAATATTTTATAAGGTTTAAAATCTACATCTAATTTTGCCTTAAAAGTTGCTGTCATGTCCATTTCTGTTACAATTCCAAAACCTTCATCTTTCAATTTTTCTACAACAAGTTTTTCTACTTCTTCAAAACTTTTATTTGCCACTATTGCCGATAAATAATAAGTCATAATTACGTTACTTTAAATATATTTTAATCATTGAAACGATTTGATTGAAACAAGGTTCAATATGCAACTAAATATTAATTCCACAGAGATTTCAACACAACATCCACCACTATGTTTATTTATTCTAAATTAGACTGTTATACTCTTGTTAAAAAAGTCGCCCTGTTTTTAAAAGCGTATTAGTTTACTATTTTTAGGGTCTAATCATAAACACATTTAACATGAAAACCAAAACAATACTCTTTGCAACAGCGCTTCTTTTTTCGATGTCAGTTTTTGCTCAACAAGCAACAGTTTGGAGAGGTGGAACAGATGGAATCTATCCCGACACCGACTTATTGGATACATGGCCTGCTGAAGGGCCTGAAATTGAATGGGTTTTTGAAGAACTTGGCGAAGGGCATTCGTCTCCTGTTTTTGCACTCGATCATATTTTCATTTCATCGATGATTGAAAAAGACGGCTACATTTTCATATTAGACAAAAATGGCAACGAAGTTAAAAGATACATTTATGGCGAAGAGTTTTTCGAAAGTTACCCAGGAGCTCGATCAACACCTGTTATCGTTGGCGACTGGTTGTACATATACAGTGGTAAAGGTGAAATTTATGCTTTCGATGCCATGGAAGGAAAGTTACGTTGGAAAAAAAATGTTCTTACCGACACTGATGGAGAAAACATCCGATGGGGCGTTACCGAAACATTGGTGGTTGATGGCGATTTGATTTTCTCTTCTCCTGGAGGAAAAATTAAAAACGTTATTGCCTTAAATCGCATGAATGGAAATGAAGTTTGGTCATCTACTGGCAAGGGCGATCTTTCTGCATATTGCACTCCTACTATACTTGAAATGGAAGGACGAAAATTATTGGTTACAATGATGGCAAATCATATACTTGGAATTGATGCCAAAAGTGGTGAAATGCTTTGGAACTTCCACCAACCTAATAAATATAGCGTTCACGCAAATACACCTATATACGATAATGGCTTATTAGTTTGCACAAGCGGATATGGACATGGAACAGTATGCTTAGAGTTAGCTGCTGATGGGAGTTCTGCGAAAAAAGTTTGGTTCAATGAATTTCTCGACGACCGCATGGGTGGCGTTGTTTTGCTTGATGGATATTTATATGCTTCAGGCGATAAAAACCGCGAATGGCGCTGCTACGATGTTAACACAGGCATTGAAAAATGGCAAAGTACAGAAGTTGGCAAAGGAGTGATTATTGCAGCCGACAACAAATTATTTATGTACAGCGATAGGGGTGAATTAGCTATGGCCAATGCAACTCCCGAAGGTTTTACCCTATTGGGAAAAACTAAAGTTGAAAAAGGAACGGCACAGCATTGGGCACATCCGGTAATCAACAACGGCAAATTATACCTCCACCATGGAAACGCACTAATCAGCTATAAAATCAAATAGAAATCAAAAAAAACATGCATAAACTATTAACCATATTAGGACTTTTATTGCCTTTTCTGTTACAGGCCCAAATAGAACAATGGCGTGGACATAATCGCGATGGAATTTATAACGAATCTGAGCTTTTAAAAGAATGGCCTAGTGAAGGCCCAGAACTTCTTTTAAAAGTTGAAGGTATTGGAAAAGGTTGGTCATCAGCAGTAATTGCAAACAACACTATTTATGTTTCAGGAATGATTGATACTTCTGACATTCTAACTGCAATTGACCAACAAGGGAAAATAATATGGCAAACTTATTATGGTCGTTCATGGAATAAAACTTTCTCTGACACTCGTTCATCACCAACCATTGAAAACAAAAAAGCATATCTATCAAGCGGAATGGGCGAAGTGGTTTGCATTAATACAACTTCGGGAAACATAGAATGGTCAAGCAATGTTTTCAAAAATAACGAAGGGGAAACAGGAACTTGGGGTGTTGCTGAAAACATTCTTATTGTTAACGATAAAGTAGTTTTTACTCCTGGAGGAAAAGGAACAACAATGGTTGCCTTAAATAAAGAAACAGGTGAAGAAATATGGAAAACAAAAAGTCTTGAAGACGAAATAGGATACGTCTCACCAATTCTTGTTGAGCAAAATGGCATTCAACAAATTATCAGTTTAAGTGCCCGTAACCTATTCGGAATTAATCCTATTAACGGTGAAATGGTTTGGACCTACGATTACTTAAATATCGACGATGCCGAGTGGGGTGAAGGAGGAGCTGTGATTAACTGCACTTCGCCAATATACCACAAGGGCGAATTATACGTAACCAGTGGATACAACCACACTGGAGCAAAATTCAAATTAAAAAGCGATTTAAGTGGAGTTGAATTTTTATGGAAAGACGAAATACTCGACAATCACCATGGAGGAGTTGTCTTAGTTGATGGTTATTTATACGGTTCTAATTGGATCAACAACAACAAAGGAAAATGGTGTTGTATCGATTGGAAAACAGGCGAAACAAAATACGAAACAGAATTCGACACAAAGGGAAGTATTATTAGTGCCGACAACTTACATTTTCTATATACCGAAAGAAAAGGGATGCTCGGCATTGCTCCTGCTACTCCCGATAGTTTAACAATTGCAAGCAGTTTCAGAATAACCGAAGGGAAAGGACAGCATTGGGCACATCCAACAATTAAAGATGGAAAACTATACGTGCGCCATGGCGAGGTTCTCTTAGTTTACAACATCAGTCCCCTAATCCCCAAAAGAGGGAATATTTAGTCTTTCTTGATTGATAATAAAGAACAAATTCAAAAAATGAAAACAAACCATTATTGAAAAAGGCAAAGCTGAATGAATATTAAAAAGAAGAATCTCGAAGATAAAACCTCTACAAAGAAATTTATAGGGAAAACTCCCCCTTTAGGGGGTTGGGGGGTAGTTCTTATTGTATTAATAGCATTGTTGGTTTGGTATTTCGCAAGTGACCCAACCCAGAAATTCACATCAAGTGACCCAGGAATGGATAACCGTGGAAAGGGAAATCTCATCACTGAAATCATAAACATTGGAGAACATTTTCAACTTTTCAAAGAAGATAAAGAATCAAAACTAGATGAATCTTGGCCTCGTTTTAGAGGACCTAATTTCGACAACATATCAAGTTCTAAAATCAAGTTAGCCAATAGCTTTTCGAACGGTGCTGGTGATATATTATGGTCACACGAGCTTGGCGAAGGCCATGCAGGACCAGCCATTTACGAAGGCAAAATTTATCTTCTTAATTACGATGAGGAACTAAGAGCTGACATGCTGCATTGTTACGACTTGGTTACAGGAGAAGAACTCTGGCGAAGGTGGTACAACGTAGCCATAAAACGCAACCATGGCATGAGCAGGACTGTTCCTGCAGTGAATGAAGACTTCATTTTAAGCATGGGACCACGTTGCCACGTAATGTGCCTCAACCGTGAAAGTGGTGATTTTCTGTGGGGAATCGACCTAGAAAAAGAATACGAAACCGAAACTCCACTTTGGTACACCGGACAGTGTCCGCTAATCGATAACAATACAGCAATAATTGCCCCTGGTGGCAAAGCATTAATGATAGCAGTTGATTGTAAAACGGGTGATAAACTTTGGGAAGTTCCTAACCCTGATGGATGGAAAATGTCTCATTCTTCTATTCTGCCTTATACCTTCAATGGTCAACGAATGTATGTATATTGTTCTATTGGAGGTATAATAGCTGTTTCGCCTGACGGAGAATTGTTATGGAAAACTTCAGATTGGGATACCAATGTGATTGCACCGTCGGCTTTATGCATGCCCGATGGAAAAATTTTCTTAACAGCTGGGTACGGAGCTGGTAGTATGGTGCTTCAACTTTCAGAAACAAACGGCTCCTATTCAACTAAAATATTACAAGAATATAAACCCAAAGACGGATTAGCTTGCGAACAACAAACGCCAATTTATTGGGAAGGTCATTTGTTTGGAATTATGCCAAAAGATGGAGGATTAAATCGGAACAAGTTCGTTTGCGTTAACCCAAATGATTGCACGAATATTCTTTGGACCAGCGATAAAGAATCGCGTTTTGGATTAGGTCCCTACATTTGGGCCGACGGTAAATTCTATTTATTGAACGACGATGGAACTTTGCACATTATAGAAGCAAGTACTAAAGGATACAAACACCTCGACAGTAAAGTTATTATTGAAGACGGTCACGATGCGTGGGCTCCTTTAGCATTAGCAAATGGTTATTTAGTTTTACGCGATGCTGATAAAATGGTGTGCATAAATATAAAGCGATAACGTCATTGGCAGCGCAGCGAAGCAATCTCTTCAAAAGAACAACAGATTACTTCGTCGTGCCTCCTCGTAATGACGATAAAAAAATAACTAAAAGCTCTCCCCTATAGGGGAGTTGGAGGGGTTCTAATTATGAAAAATAAACAAATTACCTATTTCCTGATTTTCCTTGTACTCGTTATTGTGGTGGTTATAGCGCTTAATTTTACGAGTAATCGGCCTAATAACTCGAAAGAAAATCCATACGAGTATGATATTGATGAATACAAAATGGTAGATCCAACTCTAATTCATTACAAAGAAACACGCCAGCTCAAAGTTAAACTAGACGAACATGCAGGGTTAGCTACTTTCAATAAAATTATTTATTTAGCCAGCAACAGTAAACTATCCGCTATTACTGCTAAAGGAAAAATAATAACAGAATTTGCAATTCAACCCGATGCAAGAGCTATTGCAATAAATAACGAAAATGTGGTTGTTGCCTACAAACAAAATATTGAGACCTATAAACACAACGGAACACTACAATCAAAAACTGAAGTTTTATCCGATAGTTCAGTATTTACTTCTGTCGCTTTATGGAACAATAAGATTATCGTTGCCGACGCAGGTAAAAGAAGATTATACGGTTTCGATGAAGGCAAATTAACGATGGAAATTGAAGGGGTTTCTGGTGCAAAAAATTTACATGGATTTATTATTCCAAGTCCCTATTTCGAAATAGCAGTAAATTCAAGCAATGAATTATGGGCCACAAACCCAGGCATGCATGCCCTTCAGCATTACAACGCAAATGGCGATTTGCTACAAGAATGGGACAAAATATCGATGGAGATTGAAGGATTTACGGGTTGTTGCAACCCAGCACAATTTACCTTCCTGCCCGATGGACGTTTTGTTACCAGCGAAAAAGGAATGCCACGGATAAAAATACATTCCAAAACAGGTGAATTAGAATCGGTAGTGGCTGCACCCTCAAAATTCGAAGGAAACCAGCATGCTGCCGAAGTAGCAACACTAGGAGAAATAATAGTTGCTCTTGATCTTGATAGAGAAATGATACGGATTTTTGAACCTAAGGCCTCAAAAGGAGAAGAATAATTTGAACGGGTGAATCATGATAAAAAGCAACAAATATAGTACAACAAAAAAGTCTCACCTTGATGGAGATTTCGAGGGGCTTTCTAGAAAACAATTTATACAATCATTTTTTCGATACGGAATACTTGGTGGAGTTATTGTTCTACTAGGTTTTATTCTTATTAAAAGGAAAGTGACTATTCACAGCACTTGTAACAATGATTTTGTGTGCAAAAATTGCAACAAATACAGCAATTGTTCTTTGCCTGAAAAAAGCTAGAATATGGAGAAGAAGAAATATACACGCAGAGATTTCATTAACAGTGGAGCACGTATTTCAGCTGCTGTTGCCATTGGAGGATTGGCTGCATTAACACTTCGAAATTTTCAAACTGAAGAAATGGTTTGGCAAATCGACCCTTTTAAATGCACACAATGTGGTCGTTGCGCGAGCAATTGTGTTCTACCAATTTCAGCAGTAAAATGTGTACATGCATACGACTTATGTGGGTATTGCGATTTATGCGGAGGCTATTTCAAACCAGGAGTTAAAGACCTACATACTGGTGCTGAAAACCAGCTATGTCCAACGGCCGCAATCGAACGAAAATACATTGAAGAACCTTACTTTGAATACATCATTAAAGAAGACTTGTGCATTGGTTGTGGCAAATGTGTAGCCGGTTGCACTTCCTTTGGGAACGGATCTCTGCACTTACAAATTCGTCACGACGAATGTGATAATTGCAACGAATGTGCCATTGCACGAGTATGTCCAAGCGATGCAATTAAAAGGGTTCCGGCAAGTACTCCCTACATTATAAAAGGTGATTTTATTGCCGAAGACAAAGGCAAGTGGGAAAACAAAGCATAATTGAATAGAGGAAAACGTAAACAAGATCCACAAGATTAATGAAAAACAACTTGAGAAAATATTATCAAAAAAGTAGCAGAATTATTTTGCTACTTATGCTTACACTTTTCACACTAAGTCTTTCGGCACAACAACAACGTTTCCCAAAGCCTGAGTTTGAAACTGGATATACACAACCATCACCTTCAACTCCAGAGCCACGTGCAACAGCTTGGGAATACGTAGATATAGCTATTCTTTTATTGGTTATGTCGCTAGCTGCATGGTTCATTTTACGAAAACGATCACGAAAAGGAATACTTTGGCTAAGCATATTCTCACTCGTATACTTTGGCTTTGTTCGAGAAGGATGTGTCTGTTCTGTAGGTTCCATCCAAAACATGGCACTTACACTCTTTGAACCAGCGTATGCCATATCGTTACCCATCATTCTATTTTTTGCCCTACCCCTGCTTTTTTCTCTGTTCTTTGGAAGAGTATTCTGTGCATCGGCATGCCCCTTAGGTGTTATTCAAGATTTAGTAATTATAAAACCAATAACACTCCCAAACTGGCTAAATAAAACCTTAGGATTTATTCCCTACATATACCTTGGATTGGCAGTATTATTCGCAGCAACTGGTTCCGATTTTATCATTTGTCGTTACGATCCCTTTATTGGGATATTCAGAATGGGCGCCGAATTCAGCATGATAATTTTAGGCATTGCCTTCCTTTTAATGAGCTTGTTTGTAGCACGACCATATTGTCGTTTCCTTTGCCCCTATGGAGTATTATTGGGATGGACCTCAAAATTCTCAAAACATCATTTAAGTATCACCCCAAATGAATGCATTTCGTGTAAGCTATGTGAGCACTCATGTCCGTTTAATGTAATCGACGAACCAACAGAAGAACTAAAGCCTGAAGAAAAAATTCAAAATAAAAAGCGCTTTACACTATACGCTTTGCTTATTCCTGTATGGATTTTTGTTGGAGGATATGCCATGTCATTAGCCCATCCTTTCCTTTCAAAAGCTCACCCCGATGTTTATTTGGCTGAATTGTTAATTGAACATCCTGAGTTGAAAAACGACACTGAAAACCTTGACATACAAACCTTCCTCTCATCAGGAAAACCAATGCACCAATTAGTTGAAGAAGCAAAACTTATTCGTTCAAAATATAATACCGCAAGTTGGATTCTTGGGGGATTTCTGGGATTAGTAATTGGCATAATGCTAATGAATCAATTTGTTACCAGAAGAAGAAAAGATTATACGCCCAATAAGATTGATTGTTACAGTTGTGGAAGATGCATGAATTATTGCCCGGTTAAAGCAACATCGAAACTTTCTAAAGAAGACAAACAAAGTGTATAAAATTCATTTTTAACAAGGAATTATAGTACAATAGATAAATGAGCAACACTACAAATACAACAAACACCAATTCCAGCCAATCGAGACAAGGATTGGAAAGATCTATCGTCAACATTATTATTATTACTGCAATCTTTTCTGTAGTCATTAGTTTGTTGATGCTATTCAATTATATACAGTTGGCCCAGAACGATCCAATTGAAAGTAAAACGCTAAGCACATTAGTTGAACTTCTTTCCGACGACCCAAACAACGACACATTAAAGACAGAAATCAGAGCATTCGACTTAATGGCTCGCAAAGCCTACTTTACCAATCAGTGGCAAACTAAAACCGGAGCTTGGTTGCTCCTAATTGGTGCTGTTGTATTAGTGATTTCACTTAGGTATTACCATACACTTATTGCCAAAATAGAAAAACCCGATGCCGAAAATAAAAGTCAACAAACAAGTCGCATATTATCCTCAAAATGGTTATTGGGTTCAGGAGTCTTGGTTATTGGACTTGCAATTATTGCTTCATTCCTAAGTACCGATCAATTAAATAAGTATGAAATTGAAACCACCCTTATTGATGCTTCGAATGATGAAATTGAAATAGTTGATTTAACCCAAATCGAAGAACCTGAAAAAGTAAAAGAGGAAAATACTACTAAAATTGAAATAAGTACGCCAGAAGTTGCGGAAGAAAAGAAAGTCGCTTCAACCCTTGAAGAAAAGCCAGCACCTATAGCTAAAGAGCTAAGCAAACCTAAAGTTCAATTCCCAACCTTAGCCGAAATAAAACAGCAATACAATAGTTTTAGAGGTTATTTGGGAAATGGAGTTACAGCTGCTAAAAACATACCAAACAGCTGGGACGTAACAGCAGGAACCAATATTCTATGGAAAATAAAAGTACCTGTAAAGGGTTTCAGCTCTCCTGTTGTTTGGAATAACAAATTGTTTGTTACAGGTGCCAACCTTCAAGAACGTTGGGTGTATTGTTACAATACAAATAATGGCGAGTTGATATGGCAACAACAAGCAAACAGCATTCCTGGTTCTCCAACAACTGCTCCCAAAACAACCGATGATACAGGCTTGGCAGCTCCTTCTGTAGTTACCGATGGCATTCATGTAAGTGCAATTTTCGGCACAGGCGATATTATTACTTTCGATATGAATGGAAACCGACTTTGGGCCAAGAACCTAGGTGTTCCTGATAATCATTACGGCCATTCATCATCCTTACTCTCGTGGAAAGAAAAACTAATTATACAATACGATACCAACAAAGGAGGAAGGTTACTAACCTTAAACATTCAATCTGGTGAAGTAATATGGGATATAAAGCGTTCTTCACATATTTCGTGGGCCTCCCCTTTATTAATTGAAGTAGACAATAAAATGCAGGTTGTAACTTCAACTGAACCAACTGTTGCGGGATACGATTTGGAAACTGGAAAAGAGTTGTGGCAAATTGACTGTATGATGGGCGAAGTTGGACCATCGCCAGCATATGGAAACGGTTTAGTATTCGTGGCAAATGAATACGCAACACTGGCTGCAATCGATCCAGTAAAGGGTGAAATAGTTTGGGAAGACAATTACTATTTACCTGAAGTAGCAAGCCCTGTTGTATCCGATGGATTACTTTTTATTGCAACCACTTATGGCGTTTTTGCATGTTTCGATGTGCATACTCACAACATGTATTGGGAAGCAGAATTCGACGAAGGATTCTATTCAACACCAATAATTGCCGATGGAAAATTATTTGCCATCGACATGAATGGTGTGGTACATATAATGAAAGTTGATCGTGAATTAAAACAAATAGCCAATATACCAATGGGCGAAGCAGTAATGACAACGCCTGCTTTTGTCGATGGAAAAATATTCATAAGAGGGAACGAGCATTTATATTGCATTGGCAAATAAAGCCTCCCCTAACCCCTCGAAAGAAGGGAAATATGTTTACAAAATAAATTACTTATAAAGATCAGGAATTGAGCAACTCTAAAATAAATACAGAAGATAAAAGCCTCCCCTTAGGGGAGGTTGATGGGGCTTTAAGAGGCCTAATCGATCAAATCATAGCTGAAAAAGGAATTGCCAAAAATGCACTAATTCCTATTCTTCAATCCATTCAGGATAAATACAACTATTTGCCCGAAGATGCATTGAAATACGTTTGTGAAAAAACTGAAATAACACCAGCCCAACTGGTTGGCGTAGCTGGTTTTTACCATCAGTTTAGGATGGAACCTGCAGGGAACCATATCATAAAAGTTTGCGTAGGAACAGCCTGCCATGTTAAAGGTGCAGGCAGGGTATACGATGCATTCCGAAGAGAACTGAAATTGACAGGCAAAGAAAGCACCGACAAAAGTGGAAACTATACTGTTTCGGAAGTAAGTTGCCTGGGTTGTTGCACCTTAGCTCCTGTGGTTCAAATCGACGACGTTACCTACGGACATGTCCAAACCGATCAAGTAAATCAAGTATTAAACGATTTCCAAGCACAAAGAAATAAGAAGAGCAAAAAACTGTTTCGTACACCTGATGGAAACGAAATCAAAGGCGAAATAAGAATTGGACTTGGATCATGCTGTGTTGCCAGTGGTAGTGGTGACATTCAAAAAGCAGTACAAGAAGCAGTAGGCTCTCAAAACCTCAATGTAAGATTAAAAGACGTAGGTTGCGTTGGCATGTGCCATCAAGTTCCATTAGTAGAGGTTGTACCAAACGAGGGTGATCCAATATTATATGCCAAAGTAAAACCCGAAGATGTAAAGAACATTATAAACAAACACTTTGAGCCACCAACACTTTTGGCCAAATTCAACCAGAAAGTAGGGAAATTGATTGACTCTATTCAAAGTGACGATAATTGGGAAGGCGTTGAACGCTATTCCATCGACATCCGGGAGAAACAAGTTTCATCTTTTCTGGGCAAGCAAATTCCTATTGCAACAGAGCTCCGTGGCATTATTAACCCAACCGATTACGATGAATATTTAAGCCATGGTGGATTCAAAGCTTTTCAGAAAGCATTCGAAATGAAACCAACTGCTGTAATCGATTTAATTGCAAAAAGTGAACTCAGAGGCAGAGGAGGCGCAGGATTTCCTGCTGGTTCGAAATGGATTGCTGTTGACGTACAAGAGTCAGAAACCAAATACTTAATTTGCAATGGCGACGAAGGCGATCCGGGAGCATTCATGGATCGTATGTTGTTGGAATCTTACCCCTATCGTGTAATCGAAGGTATGATGATTGGTGCCCATGCAGTAAGTGCAACGCATTGTTACTTCTATATCAGAGCCGAATATCCTTTGGCAGTTAAAAGAGTAAATGAGGCACTACGCATTTTAAAAGAAAAAAACATCATAGGCAAAGGTTCGCCTTTAAATGTTGAAATAGAAATATACCAAGGAGCCGGTGCCTTCGTATGTGGTGAAGAAACAGCTTTGCTTACCTCCATTGAAGGAAACCGTGGATTTCCGAAATCTCGTCCTCCTTTCCCTGCTCAACGCGGATTATGGGATAAACCTACCTTGGTTAATAATACCGAAACATGGTCGATGGTACCCTACATTTTACGCTATGGAGCTGAAAAGTTTACCACTATCGGAAGTGATAATAGTAAGGGAACGAAAGTATTTGCCTTGGCCGGGAAAATAGCAAGGGGAGGTTTAATTGAAGTTCCGATGGGAATTACAGTGGGTCAAATTGTTGACGAAATTGGCGGTGGTGTTGCCAATGGAAGGAAATTAAAAGCAGTTCAAATTGGTGGCCCTTCTGGCGGTTGCATTCCACATTGGCTGTCCGATACGTCTATCGATTTCCAAAGCCTAAGTGGCGTTGGCGCCATGATGGGTTCAGGTGGTTTGGTGGTGCTCGACGAGACCGATTGCATGGTAGATATAGCGCGCTATTTCCTCTCATTTACACAAGAAGAAAGCTGCGGTAAATGTACCTTTTGCCGAATTGGAACCAAACGAATGCTCGATATATTGAATCGGATTGTTGCGGGGAAAGGTAAACCCGACGATTTAAAAGATCTGGAATATCTGGCCGATTGGACAAAAAAAGGAAGCTTATGTGGATTGGGTAAAACTGCTCCAAACCCAGTGCTTTCAACCTTAAAATATTTCAGAGACGAGTACGAAGCGCACATTAATGGAGTTTGTCCTACAGGAAGTTGTGAAGCCTTAATAAGCTATACGGTGAACGATAACTGCATTGGTTGTACAAAATGTGTACAAAAGTGTCCGGTAGATGCAATACCATTTACACCGCACGAAAAGCACAGTATCGATTTAGATTTATGCATCAAGTGCGATAGCTGTGTACAAGTTTGCCCGGTGGATGCAATAACAAAAGGCCCCCTCTAACTCCCCCAAGGGGGAGGATAAATCCTGCCTTTCAAATATTGGCAGAATAAATTTAAAAGCTAGGACTCCGAAAGGAGTCAAACAAAAATAGAAGGATTGAACTTCCTGGATCAACAAATGATTTTAATTGCTAAAAGATTACATCCAGCGAAGTCTAATGATTAGTAAAATGAACGATAAAACCAACATATCTGCATCTGCCAATTCCTCCCCCTTGGGGGGAGGTCAGGAGGGGGCTGTCAAACTTAAAATAAATAACAAGACAGTAGAAGTTCCTGTAGGCACCACCATTCTAAAGGCTGCTGAAAAGTTAGGATTGGAAATACCTACCATGTGTCACAACGATGAAGTGGAGCATTTTACCTCGTGCATGCTCTGTTTGGTGAAAGACGGTGAAAATGGAAGACTTATCCCATCGTGCTCAATTGCGGTAAACGAAGGGATGAACATTCTGACCAAGGACGATGAAATTAAAGAAGCACGTCGAACTAGTTTAGAATTGTTATTGTCCGATCATGTGGGCGATTGTGAAGCACCTTGCACCATGGCTTGCCCTGCTCACATGGACATTCCAACCATGAACCGTTTGTTGGCAAATGGGCAATTTGACGAAGCACTCAAAGTGGTGAAAAAAGACATTGCCTTGCCATCCGTTTTAGGACACATATGTCCAGCTCCTTGCGAAGGCGTTTGCCGTAGAAAACCTATTGATGGTGCTGTATCTATATGTATGCTAAAGCGCTTTTCGGGTAATGTAGGCCAATTGGAAGAAATACCTGCCGATTCAACGGGAAAGAAAGTCGCAATTTTAGGTGCTGGTCCTGCCGGAATTGCTTCAGCTTATCACTTGCAACTTAAAGGTATTCAATGTACTGTATTCGAAAAATCGAATCAAGTTGGAGGGATTATTCTTAAGGATGTTGAAAATGGGAAACTACCTCAAAAAATATTAGAAAAAGAGACATCAGTCATTGGTAGATTAGGCGTAGATTTCAAATTAGACACAACAATAGATAAAACAAGTTTTGAGAAACTTAAAAAAGAATACGATGCTGTATTAATCGCATCTGGTTCTATTTCTGAAGAACAAAAAACTTGGGGAATTGAAACAAACACAAAAGGTTTTGAAGCCGATTCACAAACGTATCAAACTAAATTCTCAAATGTATTTGTTGCTGGTAGTGCCTTAAAATCTACCAAACTCGTTATACGCCTATTGGCACAAGGCAAAGAAGCAGCTGAAAGTATTGCTCAATTTCTAAGTGAAAGAAAAGTAGTTGGACAACCCTTAAAATTCAACTCCAAATTTGGAAAATTAGTGATTCCTGAATATGCTCAATACCTGAAAGAATCTGAAGAAAAAAACCGCATTGAGCCTGCAAATGGAGTTCTTCAAGGTCTCACAAAAGAAGAAGTAATGGACGAAGCGGCAAGGTGCATGCATTGCGATTGCCGCAAAATCACCAACTGTAAATTGCGCGATTACTCCGATGAATACCATGCTGCTCAAAAACGCTTTGCCTACGAAGAACGAAAACCAGTACGGAAATTCTTTACTGAAGGTTATACTCAAAGTGAAACCATCAGTAAGGGCATTGTTTATGAACCCGAAAAATGCATTAAATGTGGCATTTGTGTTCGCTTAACTGAAAAATATCAAGAAGAATTTGGCTTCACTTATATTGGCCGTGGTTTCGATGTGGAAATTGGTGTACCTTTTAATGAAAGTTTAAATGAAGGCTTAAAGCTAGTAGCAGAAAAAGTTGCAGATGCTTGCCCTACTGGATCTTTGTCCCGTAAGTAACTTTAAGTTTAGTTCCTGGTCAATTACACGTTAACTAAAAAGCTTCGTCCGAGCTCATGTTAACTTTAAAACAATTAGCCGATCATTTGAGGATCTTTCTGATCGAAAGGCAGCCTTTCAGTTCCCGAATTTCAGAAATAAAACACAACAGAGTAAGGACAAAAAAAGGATAAATAATTCGCATAAAAATTTAAATATAGCTAGTTAGTATCAGGCATCAAGATGCACCGTCCGAACGGTATTCAGCCAGGCGGGAAGAATCAGGATTTGAGTCGTATATGGCTTTTATTTAATCTATATTTTGAGAGATTCAGACAGATTTATGTCCGAAAATATTTTCCATTTGAAAAAGAACACTACAACACATTCATGCAATAGCCTAAATTTCAACTCAATCTTGATACTTGCGTCTCGTATGTTGCAGTATTCTTAAAAAACATTGAATATTTATACATTAGAGCTATGTAAAACAGAATAAAGAATGGATGACTGACTTGCATCTAAGTACAAAATATAGATACTGCTATCAAGAAATAAGCTCCATTCTTTCACTTCTTTAAATCTGAATAAAGAATCAAAGGCTGCATCAACACAAAGGAGTAAGCCTGAATTTAATTACGAGAAAAGATAAAGAAGGAATTTAAAACAAGCTCACGATGATATTAAAACAAAATGTAGGAATAGATGTGTCGATGGAAAGTTTCGATGTTAACCTTAGCGTATTGGATGATCAATTTAAGAAACAATGTTTGGGAACAAGAAAATTCAATAATGATATTGAAGGATTCAATGCCTTGATAACATGGGTAAACAAACGCAAGAACCAACAAATTAGAATAAGTTATACGATGGAGTTTACAGGGGTTTATTATGAACAATTAGCCTACTTTCTAAGAGGACAAAATGAGTTGGTATGCATGGTTATACCATCCAAAGCTAAGAGGTACTGTCAAAGTCTTAGTTATGTTTCGAAAACAGATAAGTTAGATGCACAGTCTTTGTCATGGATGGGATTAGAAAGAGAACTTAGATTGTGGGAACCCCTTTCTCAATTGTTCTTAAATATGAGAAACTTAACACGAGAAAGAGAAGAACTATTAAAAGAAAGAACTATTAAAAGAAAGAACTATAACAAAGAATAGGCTGCATTCTTCACGGAAACAGGCTTTAGGACAAGTTAATTCTGTTAGAAGATATAAAGACAGAATAACAATGTTAAATGCTCAAATAGAAGAAGTAGAAAATGAACTAATGGAATTAATAAAGGAAGATCAAACTGTTTATGAAAAGTTTAAAAACGTAATAACCATACCAGGAGTAGCATTTATAACAGCAGCAACAGTTATCTCAGAAACTAATGGATTTGCAGCAATACTGAATCAAAAACAATTAACCTCATATGCAGGGTATGATGTAAAATTAAATGAGTCAGGAACATTTAAAGGTAAAAGCAAGATATCAAAGCAGGGAAATGCTCATATCAGGCGAGTATTACATTTTCCTGCACAAACGGCAATAATACACAACAAACCATTATCAGTGTTTTATGAGCGAGTAAATGAACGTAAAAACAAGCCAATGATTGCTGGTGTGGCAGTGCAAAGAAAGATACTTTGCCTAATCTATACTTTGTGGAAAACAGACAAGACCTTTGATCCTTATTACGAAATAAATAAGTATCGAGAATCATTAAAAAAAGTAGGGTGACATATATTCACCCTACGCAGGATAGTATTAAAAATACTTCCTTTTTGAAATAACAAAATTAAAAAATAATTAAGACTCTTATTTGGATTTAAACATAGAATCTTGATAC
>JAQIBQ010000279.1 GCA_027859005.1 Prolixibacteraceae bacterium
GTTGCGATTGTAATTGTATTAATATCTGGAACCTTTCTGGTAAACAAACAAATTGACTTTGTATTAAACAAACCCTTAGGCTTTAATAAGGAAAATATCGTTGTGCTGGAATTAAAAGACTTTTCAAAAGATCCAGCAGTTTTTGCGCGGGAACTAGAAAAACAAACAGCTGTTGAGTCGGTTGGATTTACCAGGCAGTATTTTGGCTATCCAGCAGGAACGTTGCCCCTTGATGGTTTAGGTCTTGAAGGTAGCGCAGAGTTTGTCTTGGCCAACTACGACTACCTAACAACCATGAATATTAAGTTGATTGAAAACTGGATAAAGCCTTCTGCCGAAACTGTTAGGGGAATGGTGATAAACGAACATCTATACAAAAGGCTGATGGAGCGGCACGGAAGTATGGAGGCACTAAGAACTTACCAGAACGCGCAGGAACTTGCCCCTGACCAGACAAAAATTAATTTTATCGGTGTTACGAAGGATTTCAATTACAGCTCGGCACACACTGCCGTTGGCGATTTTGCTTTTTGGCTGGACGAATCAAACAACCGGGCACGTTTTATTCATATCCGCTTAGGCGAGGGGGGTTTGCATGCTGGCATGAATGCCATTAAAAGAGTATGGGACGAGTCTTACTCCAACCAGAGAATGGATTACTTTTTTATGGATGAGAAAATAGCTCAGCAATACAAAGCAGAAACCATTCTTAGCCGCATTCTTTTAGCTTTTTCAAGCATTGGCATACTACTTAGCATTATCGGAATTAGTGCATTGGCTCTATTTATTTCGCAGCAACGCACCAAAGAAATTGGCATACGTAAAGTAAACGGGGCAAGCATTTCCGAAATACTGGCATCACTAAACCTTCGTTTTATACGCTGGGTTGTAATTGCTTTTGTAATTGCCACACCACTTGCCTACTACGCCATGCACCTTTGGCTCGAAAACTTTGCCTACAAAACAGAATTGACTTGGTGGATTTTTGCATTGGCTGGTTTATTAGCGTTGGGAATTGCATTGCTTACGGTTTCTTTTCAAAGTTTGAAAGCTGCAACGAGGAATCCAGTGAAGGCGTTGAGGTATGAATAAAGGCCCCCCCCCTGCCCCCTAAAGGGGTTCTAGTAACTACCAAACTTGAAAAATTTTAGCAATAAAAATATGAATTGATAAACGTTCGCAACAAATATGAACTGAACAGAAAGTCCCCCTTGGGGAATCGAAGATCAGCGGCAGCTAATTTAGGGGTAAATATGCTATGCACAAATGGCCCGAAAACTTTGCCTACAAAAACCTCACTAAACTGGTGGATTTTTGCACTGGCCGGTTTGCTGGCCTTGGGAATTGCATTGTTTACGGTGAGTTGGTCCCGAGTACTCGGGAGAAAGCGGCAACAATAAATCCAGTAGAAGCACTCAGATATGAATAGTGGTAAGGGTTTCACTTGAGTGAAGCTCTGTCTAAACCCAAAAGAATAAACGAAAAACGAATATGCATTAAACAAGAAGCCCCATTTAGGGGGTTGAGGGTGACAAAGTACTTATGGAGCCTATTTACCGATAAAGAGATGACGTCCACCTACAATTTGTAATATATAAAATACCAAACAGACTATTTTTAGCAAAAAAACTGACTATGAAAACTCTAATGAATGTAAAAACGTATACATTAATTGCAATTTTGGTGACTCTACTTTCATGTAATGGATATACCCAGGAAAATAATACACCTACCCGAACAAAAAAATTTGAATTGAATCAGCCGGGTACTTTAAATGCAAAATCATCGGGCGGAAGAATAAAAGTAAAAACCCATGATCAGAATGAAGTTGTGATAGAATTATACATCCGAAAAAATGGGAAAGTCCTTTCTCCTTCAGATCCAATGGTTAAGGTAGTTCTTGACAATTATGAACTAGAACTAGAGAAAAATGGTTCTTTAATTACTGCAATTGCTAAACGTAAAACAAATTTCACACCTTGGAATAATACGGGTATATCATTAACGATTATTGTACCAAAAGAAATGTCGTGTAATGTATCCTCAAGTGGTGGTGGAGTAAAAATTTCAGGAGTAGATGGAACTCACAATTTTTCTAGCAGTGGCGGTTCAGTTCAATTGGAAAACACTTACGGAAATACAATAGCTAAATCTTCTGGAGGTAGAGTTAAAGCAACAAATCACAAAGGGAATATTCGCTTAACATCCAGTGGAGGCAGTGTTTCTTTAGACGGAGCACAAGGCAGTGTATACGCACATAGTTCAGGTGGTGGTGTAAAACTATATAATATTCATGGCGAGGTGGAAGCAAGCAGTAGCGGTGGCGGTGTAACTGTTTATGGCGAATGCAGGTCTGTGAAAGCCAAATCGAGCGGAGGTTCTGTTCGTGTTAATATTAGCAACCTAAGGAAGGAATTATATCTTAAATCAAGTGGAGGTGGCGTTGATGCAATAATTCAAGATGGAGAAAACCTGGGACTTGATCTGGATTTAAGTTCTGGCAGAGTTAAAATTGACCTTAATAATTTCTCAGGTAAGGCTGAAAAAAATCGGGTAATAGGAACCATGAATAATGGAGGAATACCAGTTTATATGCGTGCCTCTGGTGGAAATGTAAGTGTTCGTTATAATGAATGAGAAATCGGATTAAATACAATATTGGATTAATACCAAAAGCACATCAAAATGATCGGTATAATTATTATCCACCATAGGAATAATATGCCATTGACAAAATAAATATTACTTTAGAATCCAAACTAAAGTATGAACAGCATTGTCAAAACTTTCAGCGAACTTAGTAATCAGGATCTGTATGAAATCCTTCAATTACGCAGTGAGATATTTGTTGTAGAACAAAATTGTGTATACAACGATTTGGATGGATTGGATTTGGAGGGTCTCCACATGTATATCGAAAAAGATAATCAAATAGTTGCCTATGTGCGGCTATTAAAACCAGGAACTAGATTTCCAGATGCAAGTATTGGTAGAGTAATAACAAAATTAGATTACCGCAACAAAGGATTATCAACAGCCATAATGAAAGAAGCAATTCTCTACCTTCAAAAAGAATGGAATGCCGATACCATTAAAATTAGTGCTCAAAAATATTTGCAGAAATTCTACGAAAACTTAGGATTTTCAATTGTAACAGATGAATATTTAGAAGATGGAATCCCCCATTATGGAATGATACTAAATTTTATTTGAATCAAAATACATTTTTCAATTGTTGCTAAGTTTTAGTCCTGCACTATTCAATAATTAATCACGTCAAACCTTCAGTCATTCTGAATCTCAGTCATTCAGTCATTCTAGACAAACATACTCCTGCCACATCAAAACAAAAAATGTCATATCGACAGCAAAACTTGCTTGGCATTAAAATTGAAAAAAGCCGCGTCAGCTTGAAAGCAGATCATAAAATATAGC
>JAQIBQ010000295.1 GCA_027859005.1 Prolixibacteraceae bacterium
TTACGGCTTTTCGAGGAATCCCATCAATTGAAGAACGGATTTGACTAACGTCGATTTTTAATTCTCACCACGATAAAAATCGGGTTCGAGATGACACCATACATACAGCAAATTGCAAAAACAGCAAAGATTGTTTTTTTTTTAGAGATGGCATCCCTCTGTTTCCGTGTCATCCACGTGTCTACTTTTCTTATAGTTGTGGTGCATTTAAATGACCCCTAATGGCGCGAGTCTGTGACTCGTGTCCTTTAAAGGCACAAGTAAATTCAAAGCCATAACAAGTAGTAATGTTTTGGATTTGATGTAGGTTTTGTTGTACCGAATTGAGCACGAGTTAAAAACTCGCGCTATTGAGGGCACTGTATCTGCAAGATTACTTACCGCCTTTTATTCGAAAATTTCCAATAAATACAAATATGGAGAAAAAACTTATTACTTCCTTATTTGGGGAAGTTTGCTCTAATTCGTAATTATAGACCGCTAATATTCAAATCGATACCCCTTAAGTTAACGGCTATGGATAATTATCGGGGCTAGGCTACAAATATTTGAGCCCTCTGGGCTTCTGTCATTTCACATTGTGGCTAATTTTTTAGCTGGGCTCTCGGAATGACACCTTTGAATGACGGGCACATTTCATAAAACAAAAAGAAACCATTGTGAATTGTGGGGATTGCCGCGCTGCGCAATGACAGGCAATGCGAGTAGATAAAAACTCCCCTGCCAACGACAGAGTTTCATAACTCACTGTTTATAAGGCGTGTCATCTCGACGACGAAGGAGGAGAGATCCGTTCTTTTATTAATGGGATTCCTCTCCACGATAAAAATCAGGATCGAATCGAAGATCAGCTAAATGACAACTCTGAATGACGGGCACATTTCATAAAATAAAAGGAAACCATTGTGAATTGTTGGGATTGCTTCGCTGCGCAATGACAGGCAATGCGCGAGGAAGTGTTGCGCTGTCAATGACGGGCAATGTGAGGGAACAAAAAAAAAGAGACACAATTGCTTGCATCTCTATATTATTTCTTGATCTTTCTTTTTTTAACTTAAGGCACTATAAATACTCTAGGCACTTTAAGTACTTTTTTTAGTCTCGTCGCATAATGCCGTAACATAAAATTCGCACAAAATTATCGACCGACATTTCAATGTCCATTTCGTGGTGGCTACCTGCGCTTAGAGGCATTTCAAGGCCTCGCATTGCGGTAGTGATTCCCATTGCCGTAAGGTTTAAATCATCAATTTGAAATTTATCGCGACGCACACCTTCAATTAAAATTCGTTTAATCATTCGAATTTCATCTTTGGCATTTTTTTCTTTTATTTCTTCAATAAAGTCCATTGCAGTCACGTCGTTTTCGAGAGCATTGTACAAATTGGCTAATTCTCTGAAAGTTGACAGTTTAGTGAGTATGTATTCCCTCAATTTTTCTTCAGGATCCATCGATCTGAAAACTACTTTTTCGAGGGCTTGTCTCAACACTTCCACCTCTTTTATGATTACAGCCTGAAATAAATCTTCTTTACTATTGAAGTAATAATAAAGTGAACTTTTCCCTTTACGAACTGCATTTGCTATATCGTCGAGTGTGGTTTTTTTATAGCCAAACTTGCTAAAAATATCCTGCGCAATTTGCAAAATAGTTTCTCGGTTAAGATCTTTTTTATTCGCTCCGTTTTCGAGTGATCCCATTACATATTCGGTTTTGATGTAATTTTTTCTGAATACAAATATACAAAAAGATAAAGTTATGATAAATCACAACTTCTTCATCAATATTCTATTTTTTTACTCTTTCAGAATATGAATTATCCCTGGTGTCCACCTTAACGATATCGCCTGTATTGATAAAAATTGGCACCATCAATTCGGCTCCAGTTTCTAAAGTAGCGGGTTTCAATGCGGTTGAACTTGCAGTGTTTCCTTTCTCGCCAGGAATTGTATAGGTAATTTCCAACTCAACAAAAGGGGGCATTTCAAGGGTTAAAGGAGCTTCATTCTCGGCATGAAAATTAATTTCAACAATGCTACCTTCTTTCAATAATCCGGGATTGTCAATTAACTCCTCTGGAATTGGAACTTGTTCAAAATTCTCGGTGTGCATAAAATTGTACCCCATGTCATCTTTGTACAAGTACTGGTAAGGACGACGTTCAACGCGTACAACATCAATTTTTACGCCTGAGTTAAAGGTATTCTCTATTACCTTTCCTGTTTTCAAATTCTTCAACTTGGTACGTACAAAAGCAGGACCTTTGCCTGGTTTAACATGTTGGAAACTTACTATTTGAAATAAGTTTGCGTTATACTCAATACAGAGCCCATTCTTTATATCTGAAGTATTAGCCATACAATTCTAATTTTACTTTTTGTTGTTTATTACTGTGCAAAAATATAAAAAATATGGAAACAACTCCATTCAATGTTTTCCTCTCAATATTAGGTCGTAAAGAACTGTTCGATACAGCAAGCACTAGGCGATAAATAACGTCAGCTCGATATAAGGGAAAATAGTATACTATTGAAATTTAGCTATTAAAAAATAATTCTTCGGTTACGGCAGAGCTAACGAGTCAATTGTCATTAGAAAAAAGTAATTTATTGAACCCGGCTGGTGCGGATTTGCAATTAGGGGTGGTCGGAAGATTTTTATTGATTGTTTCTGGTTTTCAGCACATATCAACAAAATACTATTGTAGAAGTTGATAATATTCTGTTTGTAAATTAGTTGATTCCACTTTTCATTATATTCTTTGTCGGATAAACCAAGGATATATGTTTACTGGACAAAAAATCAATATTCAAAGAGTTTTGGGATTGATTCCTGACGACCTACTAAGCAAGTTAGCCAAGGATACCAAAATAGATTACTGTTCCAAGGTCTTGTATGGGCAACGGATTTTCAATTTACTCCTTTACGGGTTGTTGACAACTGACCGGACGAGTCAAAGGACTTTGGAAGACCTCTTTGGCAGCGAGCTGTTCAAAACACTTTTCAACTATGATGCAGGAATGAAAGTATCACGCAGCTCCATTTCAGCCCGTTTATCTTCGATCGACACCGATTTTTTTCGGTTGGCTTACGAAGGTGTATACACTGAGTTCTCCAAATTCTTTTCTTCTGAAGAACAATTAAAACACAAGATAATACGGGTAGATAGCAGCATGGTTGCAGAAACCTGTAGTAAATTAAAAGAAGGGCTATCGCCAGGCAGTAAAAAAAAGAATAACGAGGAACAGGTGAAGCAAATAAAGTTCACTGCTGCTTTTGATGGTTTGACAGCATGTGCTTTCGATGTTTTTACCGACTCGACTTATACCAGTGAGGATAAAGCTATACCTGAGGTCATTTTTAAAAATGCGTTAAAAGAAGGCTCCCAAACAAATATCTATACATTTGACAGGGGGGTTACTGCAAGCAAAACTTTTGCAAAACTAAACCAAGAAGAAATTGACTTTGTAGGTAGGTTAAAGACCAATCGCAAATTTGAAATTGTCAATACAGATGAATTTCTTGAAACAGAAAAGGATTTGGGTGAACTGAACCTGCTAAGTAGCCAGACAATCTATTTGTTTAAAGATAATAAAGTTGATAAAACGAATATTTACCGTTTAATTATCGCAGAGCGAAAAGAAAAAATAGATACCACGCCTCCACATAACAAAGGCAAAGTAAGAAAGAAAGAAAATATTTTCTATTTTATCACCAACAATATGAACCTTTCCCCAAAAGAGATAGCCCAAATATACAAGCAACGATGGGACATAGAAGTTTTCTTCAGGTTTATAAAACAAGAGCTTAATGCCAGTCACTTTATATCAGTAAGCAAAAATGGAATAACGGTTATGTTGTATATGACACTTATCGCTGCTATGTTATTACAGCTCTATAAAAAGCTAAATGGAATTGGATACAAAACAGCTAAGCGCAGATTTACTATTGAGTTATGGGAAACACTTATTGCTATTATAGTTAAAGAATGTGGTGGCGACCCGAAATTAATGAACAAAGGTTACTTTAGTCAGTTTTCAGTTCCTTGATTTTACACCTAATAATTGGTCATTCCC
>JAQIBQ010000370.1 GCA_027859005.1 Prolixibacteraceae bacterium
GTTATTATTGTCAGGATTTCGTTAAAACCTGTAGCTTACTGTTCATAATCCAAACATAATTCAGGAAAATTAGAAATCGATAAAATCTATAGTGCAACTTTCTCAGCAGACCCTAATTAGAATTAGATAATTAATATGTTAGCAACAAAATTATTCGTGTTAGGATTGAAATATCCAGCTTGGAACTGTATATTTCAACAGTACGAGACTTGTACGCTCAGGCTATACTTAGAACAAATAATAGTCTTTAGATCGCTAAAACGAGACACAATCCCTTCATAAAAAAAAATTACTACCCCAAATAGAATAATTTCTCTACCTGCACGTCAATTAACCACTATAATGGTGACATTAAACACCCCTCTGTGTTTCATTTGTGTTATAATACAACTAAATTCTTAAATGGCTAGTTTCGCAAAAACCCAGCCGTGAAAAGTTCAGTATAAAGCAAAAAAAAGGGCCCTTAGGCCCTTGATCATATTATAATTAAAGCTGTACTATCATTTCAATGGAGCATTCTTAAGAGATTCTTTTAAGAATTCCCAGAACCTTTCGACGGAAGCAATGTGTACTTTCTCGTCGGGTGAATGAGGGTTGCGAATAGTTGGACCAATTGAAACCATATCCCAATTAGGATAAGTAGCACCTAAAATTCCACATTCCAAACCAGCATGCATGGCAACCTCACCAGCCGCCTTTGCATTAATTTTTTGATACGTGTTTCGCATAACTTTCAAAATCTCTGAATCGGGATTTGGTTTCCAACCAGGATATGCTCCAGTTAATTCAACTTTGGCACCTGCCAATTGGAAACAACTTTCTAAGGAAGAAGCAATTCCATCGCGAGCAGTATCAACAAAACTACGTGTTAAACATTGAATTGTTATTTCACCTTTTGCCGATTTAACAATTGATAAGTTTGAAGATGTTTCTACAACACCAGGCATGCTATCGCTCATTCTCATGATTCCATTTCGAGCAGCACAAACCGCATTTACAAGATCGTCTTGCACCATTTCAGGAATTAAGGTTGTGGGCATTTCTACTTCTTTAATTTCAAGTAGCAAATTGGGTTCTGCACGACCTAATTCATTCGTCCAAACCAACTTTAGTTCTTCAACCAATTGTTTGAATCCATCAACATTTTCAGAATCGATGGTAACAACTGAAAAACCTTCACGCGGAATTGCATTACGCATATTCCCACAATTAATTGATGCTAACCGTACGCCATATTCTTTTATCGTACGTTTTAACAAACGCCCCATTAGTTTAGAGGCATTTCCTCTTCCCAAATGTATGTCGAGACCTGAATGACCACCTTTGAGACCAGCTATTTTAATTTCATATGCTTTATCACCAACAATTGTTGTTTCGTCTTGATAGGTCCAAGTTGCATTTACATCAATACCACCAGCACAACCTATACTAATTTCATTTTCATCTTCAGTATCGAGGTTAATAAGAATATCACCCTTTAATAAATTCGGCTGTAATTTAAAAGCACCTGTCATTCCTGTTTCTTCATCAATCGTAACCAATACTTCAATTGGACCATGCTCAATATCGGTTGATTTCAGAATAGCCATGCCTGCCGCTACACCAATGCCGTTATCGGCACCTAAAGTGGTGTCGCGCGCAGTAACCCAATCGCCATCGATATAGGCATCAATTGGATCGGTATCAAAATTGAAGTTAGAGCCACTATTGGCTTGTGGAACCATGTCGATATGCCCCTGTAAAACTATTGTTTTTCTATTCTCGTAACCGGGTGTCGCAGGTTTGCTTATTACCACATTTCCAACTTCATCCATAAAGGTTGATAGTCCTAATTTTTCACCATACTCTTTAACAAATTGTGCCGCTTTCAATTCTTTCTTTGAAGGTCGTGGAATTTGAGTAATTGCATAAAAGCTTTCCCACAAATCTTTGGGTTCTATATTTCTGATTTCTTCACTCATAATATTTGCATTAGTAAAATTGGAAAGCAATTTACAAAAAGAGTATTTCCCGTTGAAGTTATTCGTGCAATATATTTTACAAAAAAAAACTCCATCAATTCTAATTGATGGAGTTTTTAAGACATATTATGATGTTTTATTCTTTTGTTTTTACTTCAACTTTCAATGAAAGTTCGTTTAATTGCTCATTGGCGATAGCCGAAGGTGATTCAATCATCACATCACGTCCTGAGTTGTTTTTTGGGAAGGCAATTACATCTCGTATAGAATCGAGACCGGCAAACATACTTACCAAACGATCGAAACCTAAAGCAATACCAGCATGTGGTGGTGCTCCGTATTTAAATGCATTCATTAAGAATCCAAATTGTGCTTTTGCTTGTTCTTCAGTAAACCCTAATAAACCAAACATTTTTGCTTGCAATTCACTGTTGAAAATTCGTACTGATCCACCACCAATTTCAACACCATGGATCACTAAATCGTAGGCATTTGCACGTACTTTCCCAGGTTCAGTTTCAAGCATTTCAATATCTTCTGGTTTTGGTGCAGTAAATGGATGATGCATGGCATGGAAACGTTTACTTTCTTCGTCCCACTCTAACAAAGGGAAATCAACCACCCATAAAGGACTGAAGGTATCTTTCTTCATAAGCCCAAGCTGGCGCCCCATTTCTAAACGCAACTCACACAATTGAACCTGAGTTTTTTCTTTTACTCCGGATAGAATTAATAATAAATCGCCAGGTTTAGCACCACAAGATTCGGCCCATATTTTCAGATCTTCTTGTGTATAGAATTTATCAATTGAAGATTTGAAAGTACCATCTTCATTGCATTTTACATACACCAATCCTTTTGCACCTACTTGTGGACGTTGAACATATTTTGTTAATGCATCGAGTTGTTTACGACTATAGCTTGCTGCGCCTTTAGCACAAATCCCAGCAATATATTCAGCCGAGTTGAAAACAACAAATTCTTTTCCTTTAGCTTGTTTCGTTAAATCATTAAAAATCATTTCGAAACGAATATCTGGTTTATCGCTACCGTATTTCTCCATTGCTTCGGAATATGGTATGCGAGGAAAATCACCGAACTCAACACTTTTAAAAAGTTTAAATAAGTGCTTTGCCATCCCTTCAAATGTTTCTAAAATATCGTCTTGTTCAACAAATGCCATTTCGCAGTCAATTTGAGTAAACTCAGGCTGACGATCGGCACGTAAATCCTCGTCGCGGAAACATTTCACAATTTGATAGTAACGGTCGAAACCGGCTATCATAAGTAATTGTTTGAATACTTGTGGGCTTTGTGGCAATGCATAAAACTCTCCAGGATTCATTCTTGAAGGCACAACAAAATCGCGCGCTCCTTCGGGTGTAGACTTTATTAAAACAGGTGTTTCAGTTTCGATAAATTCCAATGAATCGAGATAATTACGAACTGCAATTGCCATTTTTGAACGTAGCACTAAATTTTCACGAACCACATCACGACGTAAGTCTAGATAACGGTATTTCATTCTTAATTCATCGCCACCATCAGTTTCTTCCTGAATGGTAAAAGGTGGAACTTCAGAAGGACTAAGTACTGCAATCTCTTTTAAATCAATCTCAACTTCACCGGTTGGCATTTTAGCATTTTTACTCTGACGCTCTAATACAATACCTTTCACTTGCAAAACAAATTCGCGCCCTAATTTACTTACCTCAGCTTGCAATTCGGCAGAAGCTTTATCATCAATAACTAATTGAGTTATACCATATCGGTCACGTAGATCAATAAAAGTCATGCCACCTAATTTACGGACACGCTGTACCCATCCACCAAGTGTTACTTCATTCCCAATATTTTCGATACGCAATTCGCCGCAAGTATGTGTTCTATACATTGTTTACCTTTTTTCAATTTGGCTGCTAAAATAAGAAGAAAACCGCAATCGATAAGATGATTGCGGTCTTTTTTATAGGTATTATTTGAATATTCAAATTATCTGATGAACTGATTTTGGATGAAGTCCGTTTTGTCCATGGCTTTATGGAACGCAAACGAGAAATATCCACATCAATTACTATAAAAATCACATCTAAAGAAGCGAACAAAAAATCAGGAGAGTAAAGGACAGCAGAACTATATGAACGGACAAGAAGAGACCTACTATGAATTTACATTTAAAATACAATGCAAAACTCTTCATTGTAATAGATATTCGTATAAACACATACGAACTTTGATGCTTTCAACAATACAAAAAAGCACTAAAGTAAATTCTTCAACTAATTGAAGAAAAATAGAATAAATAAATTCGAAATAGAGATTTAGAAAATGCCTTTAAATAAAAAGACAAAACTTAAAATAAATACTCCCCATATTATTAATGTAATTCCAACTAAAAATAGGACAGCATAATTTCTTCTCCAATTTGAATTCCCCGCGTGCGCTAAATTAATCATAACTCCCAGTTTTAAATGTTCCCCATGAATATTAAATAAGATACTTAACATTCATTATAAAGATAAAAAAAAATGTATTTCATTTTACACTTATCTACCCTAAGGCCTAGTTATTAACAGGTTGTAAAACACATTCTAGCAATTATAGTATAGTTTTCTCTTTAAATCATAGTAATACAAGGCTTTCTAGCATACACTAAAAAATGTTAATTTTTACAAATAGTTGATAAAAAAGCTCACAAAAGCCAGTAAACTTATCATAAAACACATCAACCATATGATTTTATACATATATATACGTGTTTCTATACAACATAAACCTAGGATTTGATAATGACGGAAAATAGTTTTTGTAAAATAAAAATATATATTTATCAAAAAACAAACAAAATGATACAGCCCTTTTCTGATGAATATTTTATGCAAAAAGCATTAAATGAAGCCGAACAAGCTTTCAATTCAAATGAAGTCCCAATTGGGTGTGTTGTGGTATGTAATAATCGAATTATTGCCAGAGCACATAACCTTACAGAAACCTTAACCGATGTAACTGCACATGCAGAAATACAAGCCATAACCTCAGCATCGGACCAACTAGGAGGGAAATACTTAACCGATTGTACGATATATGTAACGGTTGAACCCTGTACAATGTGTGCAGGAGCATTAGGATGGGCACAAGTAAAGAAAATTGTTTACGGTGCATCTGATGCTAAAAAGGGTTTTACGAAAATTGCACCTAATTCCATCCATCCCAAAACTAAAATAATAAAAGGCATACTCGAAACTGAATGTTCTAGCTTGATGAAGCTGTTCTTTTCAAAAAGAAGAAAGCTCTAAGATCGATTATCCATTTTGGAAATGATTTTCAAAATACAGCATTTAACTACCTATATTTTTGGGGTTTAACATATTTATCGATAACTTTAATAGTTTATAAAATATTCTAACCCTAAACTTAAAACTATGAACGAAACTAAAAATCCAACACTTTACAAAGTTCAAATCAGAGTATTTCTTTATGAACTATTAGAATTTTACAAAGATGAACCTGAAATTGGAACGAAACAAAATCCTTATCCGGCTGATTCCTTTTATCAACTAATTAGTTCATATGCTTTATTTTCTTTCTCAGATGATCGATATTCGATTCCTTTAGCTGACTTTTCAATTT
>JAQIBQ010000411.1 GCA_027859005.1 Prolixibacteraceae bacterium
CCGCACCTCTTTCGTAGTACGGATTTGTATTTAAAGTATTATCAATTATCTATTTTACATTGTAATTTGTATTACTCCCAGCTTTGGTCGTTCATACGTTTGTATGAATTGTACCTCCACAATGCATTTTCCTGTGCTGCTTTGAATAATTCAGCAGCTTCGGCAGGGAAAGCTTTCAATAGGGCAGTGTAACGAACTTCACCTTTCAGGAAGTTTTGGAACTCATCCCAATTTGGCTCTTTACTGTCTAAGGTGAATGGGTTCTTACCTTCGGCTTCCAACATTGGGTTGTAGCGGTAAGTATGCCAGTATCCACAGTCAACTGCTTTTTTCTCTTCACCCTGTGTTTTACCCATTCCGGTACGAATACCATGGTTAATACAAGGAGCATAAGCAATTACAATTGATGGACCAGGATAAGCCTCAGCCTCTTTAATGGCTTTGAAGTATTGTGCTTGGTTGGCCCCCATAGCTACTTGTGCAACGTAAACATATCCGTAAGTCATGGCCATAGCGCCAAGGTCTTTTTTACGGATTTTTTTACCCGAAGCAGCAAATTTAGCGACAGCACCTACTGGAGTAGCTTTTGATGCCTGGCCTCCTGTGTTAGAGTAAACCTCGGTATCCATTACCAAAATGTTTACATCTTCGCCGCTTGCCATTACGTGATCTAAACCACCGTAACCAATATCGTAAGCCCATCCGTCACCACCGAAGATCCATACAGATTTCTTGATGAGGTATTGTTTTAAGCTTAAGATTTGTTTAGCAGTATCGTTGGTCGAATCTTTGATTGCTTCCAGCACTAATGCCGTTGCAGCTTTTGATCCTTCAGTGCTGTTTTTGGCTTCTAACCATGCAGCGTATGCTTCTTTTTCAGCAGCAGTAGCACCTTCGGCAGTAGTCATTAACATTCCGATACGATCGCGTTGGGCATTGATACCTTCGCTCATACCAAAACCGTACTCGGCATTGTCTTCGAACAACGAGTTGGCCCAGGCTACACCTTGTTCACTCTCTTTATGTTTGCAATATGGAGTTGCAGGAGCTGATCCACCATAAATTGAAGAACAACCAGTTGCATTAGCCACCATCATTTGCTCACCGTAAAGTTGAGTAATGGTTTTGATGTATGGAGTTTCACCGCAACCTGCACAAGCGCCACTGAATTCGAACAATGGTTGAGCAAACTGTGAATTTTTAACGGTTTTGAATTTGTCAACTACTTTTTCTTTGTAGCCCACTTTTTCGTCCATGTATTTGAAACGCTCTACTTCATCCTTTTGTGATTCAAGAGTTTTCATAACCAATGATTTCTCTTTTGAAGGACAAACATCGGCACAGTTACCGCAACCTGTACAATCTAATGGCGATACCTGAATACGGAAGTTTAAACCTGGGAATTGTTTTGACGGAGCGGCTGATTTTGTTTTTGTTCCTTCAGGAGCAGCAGCAACTTCTTCGTCGGTTAACAAGAATGGACGGATAGCAGCGTGAGGACAAACATAAGCACACTGGTTACACTGGATACAGTTGTCTTCTTGCCATTCGGGAGTAGTGATAGCGATACCACGCTTCTCGAAAGCAGTTGTTCCGGCTGGTAAAGTACCATCTTCAATTCCTACGAAAGTTGAAACAGGTAAACTGTCACCATTTTGAGCATTGATAACATCAACAACATTTTTAATGAATTCTGGACGATCGTTTACAGTCGATTCTTCTTCCAGTTTAATGTTGGCCCATTCGGCAGGAACTTCAATTTTGATCACGTTTTTACCACCTGTTTCAACAGCAGCAAAGTTCATGTTCACAATGTTCTCACCTTTTTTACCATAGGATTTAACGATGGCTTTTTTCATGTGATCGACAGCTAAGTCGAAAGGAACAACTTCTGAAATTTTGAAGAAGGCAGCTTGCAGAATAGTATTGGTACGGTTACCCAAACCAATTTCTTCGGCCAGTTCGGTTGCTTTAATCACGTAGAAGTTGATGTTGTTTTCTGCCAAATATTTTTTCATTTTAGCAGGTAAACGTTTCTTGGTTTCTTCAACATCCCAAATGGTGTTGAACAAGAAATTTCCACCTTTTTTAAGTCCGTCTAATACATCGTAAAGATGTAAGTAAGCTGGTACGTGACAAGCCACAAAGTCGGCAGTGGTTACCAAATAAGTTGAACGAATTGGAGTATCGCCAAAACGTAAGTGAGAACAAGTGAAACCACCTGATTTTTTTGAGTCGTACTCGAAATAACCCTGGCAGTATTTATCAGTTGCATCACCAATAATTTTAATAGAGTTTTTGTTAGCACCTACAGTACCGTCTGAACCTAAACCATAAAATTTAGCTTCAACAGTTTCTTTTGGTGAAACTTTTACCAAAGGAAGGATAGGAAGAGAAGTGAAAGTCACATCGTCTTCGATACCTACTGTAAATTTATTTTTAGGCTCGTTCATCGCAAGGTTGTTGAAAACCGAGATGATTTGAGAAGGCATAGTGTCTTTTGATCCCAAACCAAAACGTCCGCCAATGATTAAAGGCCATTCTTTGAAAGGAGCAATTTTAGCTTCTAAAGCCTCACCAATTGAGCTACGAATGTCTAAGTACAATGGTTCACCTACTGATCCTGGTTCTTTCGCACGATCTAAAACACAAACACGTTTTGTAGAAGCAGGTAACGCTTTCATTAAGTGCTTGGTTGAGAATGGGCGGAACAAGTGAACGGCAATTAAACCTACTTTTTTACCTTCAGCAGCTAAATAGTCGATTGTTTCTTTAATGGTTTCTGTAACAGAACCCATGGCTACAAGAATGTCAGTAGCATCGTCAGCTCCGTAGTAATCGAACAAATCGTAAGTACGACCTGTAATTTTTGAAATCTCTTTCATGTAGTCTTCTACAATTGCAGGAACGGCATCGTAGAATTTATTGGCAGCTTCTTTTGCCTGGAAGAAAATGTCAGGATTTTGTGCAGTACCACGGGTTACAGGGTGTTCTGGATTCAAGGCTCCATCGCGGAATGCTTGAATAGTATCCATATCAACCAAAGGAAGCATGTCTTCTTGTTGGATTACTTCAATTTTCTGTAATTCGTGAGAAGTACGGAATCCATCGAAGAAAGCTAGGAAAGGAATACGTGATTTCAAAGTAGCTAGGTGAGCAACACCTGCAAGGTCCATCTCTTCTTGTACAGAACCAGCAGCTAACATTGCGAAACCAGTTTGACGAGCAGCGTATACATCACTGTGATCGCCGAAGATTGAAAGAGCGTGTCCGGCCAATGCACGGGCACTTACGTGAAATACACAGGGTAACAATTCACCTGCAATTTTGTACATGTTAGGAATCATTAACAACAATCCCTGCGATGCAGTATAGGTTG
>JAQIBQ010000453.1 GCA_027859005.1 Prolixibacteraceae bacterium
GATAATTTGTCTTCATATTCTGTTGCTCTATTTGGAGTGGCACAAACTTATTTTTATTTGAATGAATTTGATAAAGCATTAGATTTATCATTAGAATATTTAAGTAGCAATAATATTCAAGGACTATCATTTAAGCAATTAATTGGAAATATTTATACTCATATTGGAAAAAATGAATTAGCAATTGACATTCTTTATGAAGTATCGACTGAATATTACCTTTTAAAAAGTGAGAAATATTCTAATTCACTTCTTGCACTTGGAAGTGCATATTTGAAAAATAATGAAATTGAAAAAGCAGAAAAATATTTAGACGAGGCTTTGCCAATATTAAGAAAAGTTAAGTCACCTTACGACCCTTGGATGGTTTATTATTATGAAATCTATGGTCAATTGCTAATGGCTAAAGCTGAACAGGAATCAAATGATTACTATAAACTGGCAAATTATACCGAAGCAGTAACTGTTTTTGACAAAGCGCTGGTGTTAAATTCTCAAACAAAAAATAACAACATCCCCTATCTCGATGTAAAAGGTGAATTTATTACTCCTACTCAGGTTAAAGATGTGTTTATAAACAGAACTAAGGCCTTAAAAGGAATAGGTCAAATTTATGCTGTTAGAAATGATGTATTTACTGCTCGTAATTTCTACGACCGGTCGTTGAAAAATTCGCTTGCTACTGTTGATTTCTTACACGATTTAAGAATTAGCTTTATAAACGAAGAAAGCAAATTAAATCTTTCAGAACAATACAGTCAGGTTTATGCCGATGGGTTTAATACAGCTGAATACTTGTATAACTCAACCAATTTGAATAGCTATTTTGAGAATATGCTACAATTCTCAGAGTCGGCAAAATCGGCAACATTTTTGGCTTCTTTAAACGATGTAAAAGCGAAAAACTTTGGTGGGATTCCCGATTCTCTTGTAATCAAAGAAAAAGACTTAAAAATGCAATTGAGTAGTATTAGGCAACTTCTTTTTAGTGAAACAAATCTTGATGAACCTGATTCAACTCTTCTTTCTGAATGGGAAAAAACAATTTTTACATTAGAGCAAAAACATGATGAGTTAATTTTTTTGTTCGAAAGAGAATATCCAGACTTCTATGATTTTAAATACAAAAACAATACTATTTCAACCGAGGCAATTGTAGATAAGCTTGAGCGAGATCAAGCTTTAATCGAATATTTTGTAGATGAACCAATTGAATCATCTGATTCTGGTTTTATTTATGCAATGGTTTTTACTTCCGAAGGATATAACTACTCCAAAACATCAATTGGGTACAATTACATTGAGAATTTGGAGTCGATTATGGCTGAATTAACCAATAAGAATATAGGTGATACTAATGGGAAAGATTTCATTTCGTATACAAATTCTGCCTATGAATTGCATCAGCAATTGATAGAGCCTTTAAATTTATCAGAAAAAATAACTGATTTAATTATTGTACCAGATGGGAAACTTGCTTATTTACCATTTGATGCATTATTAACAGCTTTACCTAAAAATGAATCGATAGATTTTCGTTCGTTAGAATATTTGGTTTTCAATTATAACATTACCTATTCCTATTCTGCAACCTTACATTTCGATTATTTTAAGAAATCAGAAAGAAAGGGGCGTAATATCTTAGCTTTTGCTCCAGAATATAATGATACTAAAGTTGATCTGAATAAAGCAGCTTATCGAAACCGTCAAGCAAGTCGATCTGTTTTAAGATCACTGCCGGGTGCAAGGGCCGAAGTCGCTGGATTATCAAATTTTCAAAAATGTGAAGCATATTTCGGAGAGGATGCCAGTGAAATGCAATTCAAAAAAATGGCTGCGAATTACGATATTCTACATTTGGCAATGCATACAATAATTAATGATTCTATTCCAATGTTCTCAAAGTTGGTTTTTTCAACACCTACTGATACCGTTGATGATGGATATTTAAATACACAAGAGGTTTACAATTTAAAGCTCGATGCTCGCTTAACTGTTTTAAGTGCATGCAATACTGGTTCGGGTAAAATGAGGGCAGGAGAGGGCGTTATGAGCCTTTCACGTGCCTTTTTATATGCAGGTTGTCCTGCTATTGTAATGACACTTTGGGAAGTTGAAGATAAAGTAAGTGCAGATTTGATGCTTGATTTTTATCGATACTTATTTAAAGGTTATTCAAAGCCGGAAGCGTTGCGGAAAGCAAAACTTAATCATATTGCAACTGCTGATCCTTTAAAAGCTCATCCTTATTTTTGGTTAGGGTATATTTTTGTTGGTGATGCATCGCCAATAAAGTTCAATAGTAATGTTCTTATTTCAATTATAGTGTTCTCTGGAGTGTTATTGGTGTTATGGCTTTTGTTGAGCCGGTATTTCCGTGAGCGAAAAAAAGCTCAACATTAATTGAGCTTTCTGCCTAATCAATACTAAATTTATATTTAGTTCATAGTAATCTGTTTTTCATGAGTCGACATGTGGAATGCATATTTCTCAATTAATTGAGGTTTCCGAGGCCCATAAATCAATAAATAACTGAAAATATTTTTCTCTTCTCCCCTTTTTAAAATCTCTATTTTTTCCGACTTTGAATAATTTATTTCGTGCTCAATATCTGATTCCAAAATTACAGCATAGCCTCTAGATGATACTAGGCAAATTTCGTTATTGGGATATAAATAATCATTTTTTTCACCAAAATTAAGAACATCTCCATTATTTATCGACTTATAATAAGACACGAGGTCTTTATGCGTAAATAACTTTAATTCTTCATCTTCACCAATAGTGAAGTTGATATTATTTGATTTCCTGCTAAATTTTGCACTTGTGAATTCTTCAAAAAATAGTTCATCGTTAATTTTGTTAATATATGAGAAGCGCAAAGGGTTTTTTTCAATTTTAATTATCAATCCATCAGCAACAGCTGTTGTGATTTGGACTATTTCATCCAATTCTTCAACATAAATTGAACCATTTAGATCTTTTCTTTTTTGGATTTTATTGGGTGATGTGATGGAAATAATTTCATTGGAATTTAGAATAGATACACCAATAGCGTAGTCGTTGTATGCTGAAACTAAAATATGTGATCCATTTGAAGATTCAATAAGGATTTCTTTGTCGGTTACTTGTTGGTAGTTTTTGTAATTCCCCAATGATTTTGCAAATATTGAACTTCCTGAAGTCAATAAAAACATTACAGCTAATACTAGTTGTAATTTTCTCATAATAAAACAGTTTTGTCAAAAAATAATTCTACATGACTGGAGTAAAAAAGAGTTGAAATAAAAAGATGCTCAATCAATTAAATTTTTAAATCACGATTGTCTACTCAAGTATGTATTCTCAAATAT
>JAQIBQ010000574.1 GCA_027859005.1 Prolixibacteraceae bacterium
TTGCAAATATAAAAGCACCGCACGATTTAGTCGCTCATTATGTTTTGCAAAAATTAAAAAACGAAGGAATTGATGCATCTGAAGTCGGTTTGTTTTACATAACACCTTGTGTCGCAAAAATTACAGCAGTAAAAACTCCTGTTGTTGAAAAAGAATCCATAATTACAGGCGTTATAAGTCCTGATCTTCTGTATAATAAGATTATGGCTTTGGCTGAAACAATTGAGCCAATAGATAGCATTAAAATGCGCGAAGGGCTAACCAAAGAAGGCATTCAATGGAGTTTAACGCGTGGCGAAACATGGTGGCAGCGTTCACGAACAATGGCAATTGATGGAATACATAACTCCATTAAATTTTTAGAGCGATTGGAAAATGACGAAGTAAACGATATCGATTTTGTTGAACTGCGTGCATGTGACAGAAGCTGTGCTGCTGGTGTGTTATTAACACAGAACCGGTTTCTAACAGTAGAGCGCTTAAAACGACGATCAAAGCGTTATCCCAGTGCTGAAAATGCGTCGGCCATAAACCAAAACGAAAATATTAATTTCAAAGAATTAGAACTGAAACTTATAAGTGAAGAAGTTCAAGCACGTCCGATGTTGCGGTTTGGAGCCGATATGGAAAAAGCAATGGAGCGCATGCAGCGTGCACGTAATATTATGTGTCATTTGCCTGGAATTGATTGTGGGGCTTGTGGGGCACCTACCTGTCAAGCATTGGCTGAAGATATGGCCAACGGCAGAGCAAAAATGTCCGATTGTATATTTATTCAGCAATTGTGGCAAAATAACGGCAAAGTAGCTCCACAAAAAGCATTTGAACGAATGGAAAAAAAATGGGGAAAGAACCGATTCGACCCCGATTGTACTAAAATAGGAGCAAAAAATGAAGGTCATTGAATTAGTTGAACAATTGAAATTAAAGGTATTTACAGAAAATACAAATTTGAATAATACTATTTCTGGAGCTTATGTTTCAGATTTATTAAGCGATGTAATGGGTAATGCTAACGAAAATCAAGTATGGATTACCTTACAAAATCATTTAAATGTTGTTGCAATTGCTTCGTTAAAAGACTTAGCTTGTATTGTTTTAATCAACAACATTAAACCTTCAAGTGAGGTTATTGAAAAGGCTATAGAAGAGGGTGTTGTGATTCTAGGTAGTAGCGATAGTACCTTTAACGTTGCTGGTGAAATTTATCAAATGTTGAAATAATGCAATCTTTTAAAGCCGATCTACATATTCATACGCTTTTATCGCCATGCGGAAGTTTGGAGATGAGCCCAAACAATATTGTAGAAAAAGCTTTAGAAGAACAGCTCAATATAATTGCCATTACCGATCATAACAGCACTAAACAAGCTGCTTTGATAAAGGAAATTGCTGAAGAAAAAGGGATATATGTTTTACTTGGGGCTGAAATCAATTCAGTTGAAGAGGTACATTGCCTTACGTTCTTTGAAACAGTTGATCAACTTAATGACTTTCAGGATTTTATAGACCAACACATTCTGTCAATACCCAATAAGCCTGAAAGCTTTGGAGACCAGATAGTTGTCGATAAGGATGAAATGATTATTGAAGAAGTTAAATATTCTTTGGTAAGTGCATTAAACGCAACTTTGCTTGAGATTGAACAAAAAGCACATCAAATAGGTGGCTTGGTTGTTCCAGCACATATCGATCGGCCTTATAATGGACTTTTAAGTCAATTAGGCTTTATCCCTGAAAATTTAACTGTAGATGCTTTTGAGGTTTCAAAGCATGCCAATGTACTATTATTGAAAAATAAAGGCAAACTACCTGATAACGCAACCGTTATAACCAGTTCAGATGCACACCATCCAAATCAAATTGGCGAAGTGTATACCATATTTAATATGGAAGAGCTTTCATTTCAAGGTATAAAAAGGGCATTTTTAAAGAATCGGGTAAGTATTGTAAAATCAGTAGGAAAATAATGAAAGAACTTAGCCTGCATATTCTTGATATTGTTCAGAATTCAATTCGAGCAAAAGCTTCAAAAATAGAACTGAGAATTACTGAAGATATTGATAATAATCAATTTGAAATACAGATTACAGACAATGGTATTGGAATGGATAAGGTATTTTTAGATAAGGTTACTAGTCCTTTTGTTACGTCTCGTAAAACTAGGAATGTAGGTCTTGGTATCTCTTTATTGAAGCAGAATGCAGAACAATCTGGAGGCTTTTTTACAATAAATTCCGAATCCAATAAAGGCACAATTATTAAGGCTGTATTTGAACACCAAAACATCGATAGACCCATACTTGGAGATGTTGCAGGCACTATGACTTTACTCATAGGGGCAAATCCTCAAATTCACTTTATTTATTTACACAAAAAAGAATTGGAGCAATTCTATTTCGATACAGAAGAAGTTAAAAATGAAATAGATACGATTCCGATTCAACACCCAGATATATTGAAAGCATTAAAAGAATTGATCAATGAGAATTTGAATGATATAAAAGCAACAATAAACTAATATAGTCAACAATCAGAAGTATAATATTTGATTGGAGGCAATATAAAAACCAGTATTTGAGCATGAAGGTAAAATCATTAGCAGATTTGAGAAAAATAAAGGATGAAGTCCATGAGAAAATAAAACTCAGGGAACAAAGCGAAAATGCCGAACAAATTGTGCAGATAAAAGTAGCTATGGCTACTTGCGGAATCGCTTCGGGAGCAAAGGAGATCATGAGTTATATAATTGATGAGTTGGACTATAGTGGCATCGACGGAGTAGTTACGCAAACCGGATGCATGGGTTATTGCTATGCCGAACCTACCATTGAAGTAAAACTACCAGGAAAAGCGCCAGTTGTATATGGCTTTGTTACAAAGGGAAAGGCAAAAGAAATAATCGAAAGATACATTATTAAAGGTGAGTTAGTCGACGGTGTAATTCCTGTTACCTACAGAACCATCGACGAATAGTTTAATCCACAAACCCTATAAAAATGGCTGATCAAAAAATGCACATTTTAGTTTGCGGAGGAACCGGTTGTCGTGCTTCGCAAGCAGAATTAATTTCAGAAAACCTTAAGACTGAAATCGAAAATAGAGGACTTGAAAATGAGATTAAAGTAGTCTCAACTGGCTGCTTTGGTTTCTGCGAGAAAGGTCCTGTAGTAAAGGTTGTGCCCGATGATACCTTTTACACCGAGGTTCGCCCTTCAGATGCGAAAGATATTATTGAAGAGCATGTTATAAAAGGACGTCCGCTGAAACGTTTGCTTTATAAAAACCCAAAGAATGAAAATAAAGTTACTTCAACGGCACATATCGATTTTTACAAAAAGCAAGTTCGAATTGCTTTACGTAATTGTGGTTTCATTGATCCTGAAAACGTTGATGAATATATTGGAAGAGATGGTTATGCTGCATTAGGAAAAATCCTTGCAGAGAAATCACCTGAAGAAGTAATTGCTATTATAAAAGATTCAGAGCTTCGTGGACGAGGTGGTGGCGGTTTTCCAACTGGTTTAAAATGGGAAATTACCCGAAATGTAGAAAACAAAGAGAAATACGTAGTTTGTAATGCCGATGAAGGTGATCCTGGTGCGTTCATGGATCGTTCAATTCTTGAAGGCGATCCACATTCAGTAATTGAAGCCATGGCAATTTGTGGTTTCTGTATTGGAGCCGACAAAGGCTTGGTATACATACGTGCTGAATATCCTTTAGCCATTGAACGTTTAAAAATTGCGATCAAACAAGCACGAGAATATGGATTATTAGGCGATAATATTCTTGAATCTGGTTTTAAATTCGATATTGAACTGCGTTACGGTGCCGGAGCCTTTTTTAGTGGCGAAGAAACGGCTTTAATTCATTCAATGGAAGGATTTAGAGGCGAACCAACCTTTAAGCCTCCATTTCCCTCAGTATCTGGATACAAAGGCAAACCAACGAATGTGAACAACGTTGAAACATTTGCAAATATTCCTGTAATTATTAACAAAGGAGCTGAATGGTTTAATGCAATTGGTAGCGAAAAATCGAAAGGAACCAAAGTATTTGCATTGGCTGGAAAGGTAAATAATGTAGGATTAATTGAAGTTCCTATGGGAATTACCCTTCGTGAAATCATCTTTGATATTGGAGGTGGTATACGTGGTGGAAAAAAATTCAAAGCGGTTCAAACCGGTGGGCCATCAGGTGGCTGTTTAACCGAGAAAGATCTTGATATTCCCATCGATTACGACAACCTTATCAAAGCTGGATCAATGATGGGGTCTGGTGGCATGATTGTTTTGGACGAAGACGACTGTATGGTATCTATAGCTAAATTCTACTTAGAATTTACACTTGACGAATCGTGCGGAAAATGTACACCATGTCGAATTGGGAATAAACGCTTATTCGAAATTCTTGAGAAAATAACCGAAGGAAAAGGAACTGAAGAAGATTTGGAACGTTTGCGCTTATTAAGTAATGTTATCAAAGACACATCACTATGTGGCTTAGGACAAACATCACCAAACCCAATTCTTTCTACGCTCGATAATTTTTACGATGAATACAAAGCACACGTTGTAGATGGTAAATGTCCAGCTGGGCAATGTAAATCGCTTTTGAAATACGAAATTGATTCTGAAGCTTGTACCGGATGTACTTTATGTTTCCGAAATTGCCCGGTGGGTGCTATTTCTGGGGAACGTAAATCACCTCATTATATCGATCAATCATTGTGTATTAAATGCGGAGTTTGTTACGACAAGTGCAAATTCAAAGCAATCAATATTGTTTAACGGTTCCGAAAAGAAGTAGAAATGGATAAAATAAAATTAACCATAGATAATAAAGAAGTTGAAGTTGCAAAAGGAACTACTATTCTCGATGCTGCTAAAACAATAGGTGTACATATACCAACACTGTGCCACATGAAATTAGACGACATGGGTATTGAGAATAAACCTGGTGGTTGTCGTGTTTGTGTGGTTGAAGTAGAAGGGCGAAGAAATTTAGCGCCAGCTTGTGTTACCGAGGCTAATAATGGGATGCAAGTAAATACTCACAATATGCGTGTTATTAACGCCCGACGCACCGTTACTGAATTAATAATATCCGATCATCCTTTTGAATGTTTAACCTGCGCCAAAGCAGGCGAATGTGAATTGCAAGATTTGGCACATGCTATGGGAATTCGCGAAATACACTTCGAAGGAGAAAAATCGACTTACCGAGAAGATACTTCGCCAGCAATTATTCGAGACTTGGACAAATGCATTATGTGCCGAAGGTGTGAGATGATGTGTAACGAAGTTCAAACAGTAGGAGTACTATCTGCAATTAATCGTGGTTTCAATGCAGTGGTTTCGCCAGCATTTGAGCAAAACCTTGATCATTCAGCTTGTACCTATTGTGGTCAGTGCGTTGCGGTTTGTCCTACTGGCGCTTTAACCGAGGTAGATCATACTCCGGCTGTTATTCGTGCTTTAAGTGATCCAACTAAAACCGTTGTGGTTCAGACTGCTCCTGCAGTACGTGCTGCATTGGGTGAAGAGTTTGGCCTAGAGGCTGGAACTTTAGTAACAGGAAAAATGGCTGCTGCTTTACGACGTTTAGGATTTGATTTTGTATTCGATACCGATTTTGCTGCCGACCTTACCATAATGGAGGAAGGTACAGAGCTATTGGATCGATTAACTCGCTTTTTAGAGGGAGATAAAGAAGTCAAATTGCCAATGCTTACTTCGTGTTGTCCTGCATGGGTGAAGTTTTTCGAACATCAGTTTCCCGACATGAAAGATATCCCATCATCGGCTAAATCGCCACAACAAATGTTTGGTGCTATTGCAAAAACTTACTTTGCCGATAAACAAAAAATAGATCGAAAAGATCTTGTGGTCGTTTCGATAATGCCTTGTGTGGCTAAAAAATATGAATGTGGTCGTGAAGAATTTGCTGTAGATGGCAATCCAGATGTTGATTTTGCCTTAACAACCCGAGAGTTAGCTGCATTGATAAAACTATCGAATATAGAGTTTAATGCATTGCCTGACGAAGATTTCGATAAGCCAATGGGCGAATCAACTGGTGCCGGAGTAATATTTGGAACCACTGGTGGTGTTATAGAAGCGGCTGTACGTACGGCTTATGAATTGCATACAAAAAAAGAACTTCCGAAAATTAACTATACCGAGTTACGTGGAATGGAAGGTGTACGCGAAGCCACAATCGATTTTGACGGATTGCCTATTCGCATTGGAATTGCTCACGGATTAGGAAATGCTCGTACTTTGCTGGAAGATATTCAAAGTGGTAAATCACATTATCATGCCATTGAAATTATGAGTTGCCCTGGTGGATGTATTGGCGGCGGTGGTCAACCTTATCATCATAGTGATTCATCAATTCTTAAAAAGCGTCAAAAAGCAATTTATAGCGAAGATGAACGAAAAACTATTCGTAAATCGCACGAAAATACATACATCATTAAATTGTACGAAGAGTTTCTCGAAAAACCAATGAGTGAAAAAGCTCACCAATTGTTGCATACAAGTTATTTCGATCGTAGTACTCAATTTGAACAGGAAGATTAACCTTAAAGCTAAAGAGTTATGTCAAAAGTAAAATTATCAGAACACGCTATAGACCTGATCAAAGAAATATGCGCCAGCTTCGATAACGAAGAAAGCGAATTGATTAATGTATTGCATCAGGTACAACATAAATTAGGCTATTTGCCAGCTGAAGTTCAGGAATTAATTTCGAAGGAACTTAAAATGTCTGCAGCAAAGGTATACGGAGTAGTTACCTTTTATTCATTCTTTACCATGAAACCAAAAGGTGAAAATCCTATTTCGGTATGCATGGGAACCGCCTGCTATGTAAGAGGTTCGGAGCAAGTGCTCGATGAACTGAAACGTCAGTTGAAAATTGATGTGGGAGAGACTACTGTAGATGGGAAATTTTCGATTAGCGCGCTACGTTGTGTAGGGGCTTGCGGCTTAGCTCCTGTGGTTATGGTAGGCGAAAAAGTGCATGGAAGAGTTGCTCCAGCAGATGTTAAGAAAATATTGGAAGAGTACAGCAAAGGCTGCCTAAGTGATTAGAATATTGAAACCTAAAATACTAAAACCGTTCTTAAATTATTAAGAACGGTTTTTTTATGCAGCAATATTCGTAATACGACAGATATAATTGATCAAAGTAATATTAGTGGTGATAAAGATTATTCCTTTTTATAATTTTACGAATAGCCATAATGACCAAATAATCAAATCACGGATTCAAATTAATAAATTCCCGAATTCCCGAATTGTATTGATATAACAAATCAATTCTTTCCTAAATAGTTCCTGCAAAATAAAAGTATGGATATTAATGCAATACTTAGAAAGATAGGATAGCTTCGAGTTAGCGAGAAGATCATTCAGCCGCACTTAGTATTGCGAAAATAGGAGTGCTTTTTTTTTGGGTCCCGAGGCCTCGGGATGATTTCTTGCAAACTTCTTCATCAAGACAAATACGAAGTATTCATGAGCACCTTAAGTTTTAATCCGCGAATAAAAGTTTGAGCCTAGCCGGCTAGAGGCGATATCAAAAAAGAGCTTAGGAAGTTTACTTTATTAATTCAAGATTTAGTCTGGTGTAATTTGCAATTTAGTTTTAATACTCCACCCGAAAGTTGAACT
>JAQIBQ010000607.1 GCA_027859005.1 Prolixibacteraceae bacterium
GCTGCTATTCCACATAACGGTATTTATGTATTATCAGAAGAAGAAGAAACAAGATATATTTCAATTTTCGAAAATTCGCTTTCTTCAGGTTTAGAGTCATTGAAATTTGTACCCGCATCGGGAGCTGCAAGCCGAATGTACAAAGATCTTTGTGAATATATTGAAGATGAATCCAACAACGAAACAGATTTTATAAACAATTTCTTCGAGAACATTGAGAAATTTGCTTTTTACGATCAGTTGATGAAAATTGCTGAAGGTTCTTCAAAAAAAGAATTGGTAAGAAAAATATTACACCCCGATGGTCTGGGTTATGGGAACAAGCCCAAGGGCCAACTCGCATTTCATAAATACAACGATACATACAGAACTCCATTTGAAGAACATTTAGTAGAAGCTGTATCGTATTGTACCAATTCAAAAGGAATAGCAAAAGTACATTTCACGGTTTCTCCTGAGCATAAAGAGGGATTCGAGCAGATACTTCAAAAGGTTAAACCTGAATTTCAAAAACGCTACGGGATTCAACTTGATGTAGCATTTTCATTCCAACATAAATCAACCGATACAATTGCTGTTGATTTAAATAATGAACCCATTGTTGATGCAAATGGTGATTTATTGTTCCGACCCGGTGGACATGGAGCTTTAATCGAAAATTTAAGCGCTCTCAATGCCGACATTATTTTCATTAAAAATATCGACAATGTAGTTCCCGACCGATTAAAACCAGAAACAAAACGATACAAAAAATCACTTGCTGGCTTATTAGTTTCGTTACGAGATAAAGTTTATTCTTATCTCAAAAAACTTGATAAATCCGATTCGGAAAATGACAATGAGTTACTTCAAAAAGTATCTGCTTTCCTAAAGAAAGATCTTCAAATCAATTTTGAAGAAAACTTTGAAAACAATAAGGAAAAGATAGAATTTATGATAAAAAAACTTAATCGTCCTATTCGAATTTGTGGCATGGTTAAAAACGAAGGGGAACCTGGTGGTGGTCCATTCTGGGCTAAAAACTCAGATGGAACAAGTTCTTTACAAATAATTGAGAAAGCTCAAATAGACCTAAACAACCCACAACAAGTTGAATACTTAAAAAATTCAACACATTTTAATCCTGTAGATTTAATTTGCAGCACAAAAAATTACAAAGGCGAGAGTTTCAATTTAAATGAATATGTCGATCATAAAACTGGTTTTATTTCAACAAAATCGAAAGATGGAATTGAGCTTAAGGCACTTGAATTACCAGGATTATGGAATGGTGCAATGAGTAATTGGAATTCCATTTTTGTTGAAGTTCCAATATCTACATTTAACCCTGTGAAAACAATAAACGATTTATTAAGACCAGAACACCAGTAGTAGAATAAATTTTCTAAGTTTGCCAATTAATTATAGAAAGAGTGAATAAAGAATCGAGAAATTCAAATGAAGAACAAGAAATAATTAGTGCACTCAACCGATATGAGCAAATGCTTAAAAAGGGAGAACACATATATTTCGACGTTTTTCAATTAGAACATATTATTGATAATTTCCTAGAAGAAGGTAAAATATACCCAGCTCTTCAAGCTGTTGATATGGGATTAAACCAACACCCTACTTCTATTGCCCTTAAAATAAAGAAAGCAAGCATTTTACTTAATCTTGGTGAAATTTCAGAAGCTTTAAATTTGACAAATGAATTAGTTCTTATAGAGAATACAAATTATGAACTACATTTACTTAAAGGATCCTCGCATTTACTATTAGGTGAAAGCGAAGAAGCTCGAATATCGTTCAACAATTCATTAAAATATACAAGCGAAGACAGTGCAGAAACATTATTCAACATTGGTTTTGCATACGAACAGAACAATGAATATAATATTGCAATCAACTATTTAAAAGAATCTATTGAAATAGATTCCAGTAATGAAGAAGCTCTATACGAATTGGCATATTGCTACGAAAAGATAGATAAGGACGAAGAAAGTATCGTTTTTTACAACAAGTACTTAGACATTGAGCCTTTTTCTGATTCTGCATGGTTTTATCTTGGAATACTTTATACCAAAAAGAAAGAATACAAAAAATCAATTTGGGCTTATGAATTTGCTTTAGCAATTAATGAAGAATTTCCGAATGCATGGTTCAACACAGGGCATTCACACATGTATTTGAACAAATTCAATCAAGCAATTGAGGCATTCAAAAGATACCTCGATTTTGATAATGAAAATGACGAAGTACTTTGTTTAGTTGCCGATTGTTATAACAAACAGAACAACTTTGATAAAGCATTTAAATACTATAAAAAGTGTATTAAAATAAATGCACTTAATTCAAATGCGTGGTACAATTCAGGTATTATTCTCAGAAAAAAAACTGATTTTAAAAAAGCTTTTGAATTCTTTCAAAAAGCAATTAAAATAAATCAAGAAAACGATCAATATCATTTTGAATTGGCACTCACAGCCGCTAAATTAAACCGATTTGAAGATGCAATAGACTCCTTTGAAGCTGCTTGCGAACTCGAACCTGAAAAATTAAAATATTGGCTCAATTATGCTGAAATGCTATTCAAAAGAGGACAAGTTGTTAAAGCTGTATCAACCTTATATTTAGCTACCGAATTCCATGCAGACAATCCATTAATTGACTACAGACTAGCTGCATATTTACTTGAATCAAACTCAGAAAATAAAGCATCGAAACATTTAGTAAAAGCCCTTGAAAAGGATTATTCAAAACACAACTTTTTATTCGAAAGTTTTCCAGATGCAAAGAATTTCGAATCGGTTATCAAATTAATAAAAAAAAATACTCCAATAGATTCCTAAAACTAGATTGGCTTTTACTAAAACCTTACGAATGAAAAAATACATATCACTTTTTTTTAAAGGAATGGGCATGGGTGCTGCAAAT
>JAQIBQ010000611.1 GCA_027859005.1 Prolixibacteraceae bacterium
CAAGTTGAATATATGTATTTTAACCATTCCATACAAGTGATATCGACATAAGATCCGAACAAGTTTTCAACAATAACTATCAGATAAACAGAAGTTTATCCGTTTTCTTGCAGGAACTATTTATACTTTCATTTTATGTATTCATTCTTCCTTCTTTCAAAAAGAACATGATGGAAAGTAAAAAGGAAATGATAAGCGAATTAACAAATACTGCATGGAGTTTGGTTGATGAATTTTACAATGAATTTCAGTTGGGCCGAATAACACTTGAAGAAGCCAAGCAGCAAGCAGCATTTAGGGTTGGTAAAATGCGTTATGGCGATGAAGAAAAAGATTATTTCTGGATTACCGACATGCGACCCTACATGGTAATGCATCCTTATCGGCAAGAACTGAATAAAACCGATCTGTCTGATTATCATGATTCCGAAGGGAAAAAGCTTTTTGTTGATGCGGTTCAAATCGTAAAAAATAATTCAGAAGGATACATCGATTACATGTGGCAGTGGAAAGACGATACCACTCAAGTTGTTCCGAAACTATCGTATGTGAAAGCATTTGTTGAGTGGAAATGGATTATTGGTACGGGCATTTATCTCGAAGATGTTCAGAAAGAAATAAGCAATTTAGAAAAGCGATTGTTTCGTATCGTATTCCTAATTGTTTTGGTAATTGCTCTGGTCTTGCTCTACATCGTAAGGCAAAGTATGAAACTTGAAAATAGTAGGAGAGCGGCCGAGAAAAATCTTCAGCTTTCGCGTTTAAAATACAAAACCTTGGTTGAATCTTCTACCATTGGAACCTTAATGTTAAAGTCAAACAGGATAGTTTATGCCAACCAGAAATTTGTCGATCTAGTTGGTATCTCTCATAAAGATTTGTTAGAAAAAGGGATTGAAGAACTTTTTGGTTTAGATTGGAAATCAATGGTGGATTCGTTTTCTGATCCTGATAAATCACTAAACTTTGAAACAAAAATTGAAGTTGCTGAAAACAACAATGAAGTAATGCTTTCGGTATCGAAAGTGAAATACGATACTAATTTTAGTTACATCATTGTGGTAACCGAATTGGCAAAAACGGAAGTGATTAAAAAGTATGAGCGTCAAGTTGAAGTTGAGCTGAAAACAGCTTTGCTATTGATGAATCAACCCATTAAAAATTTATTGAGCGATTACCTCAGTTGCGATACTTCAACTTCAGTAGAAGAAGCAATTAATTTATTGAATAGGAAAGCTGAATCTACTCTTTTTATAAGGCAAAATAAGGTGATTATTGGTGTTGTTTCTACCTCTGATTTAATTCAGCGATCACAATTAAATAAAGTTGGTTTGTCGGCTTCAATCGCTACTGTAATGACTTCGCCTGTTGTTACAATTCACAAAGATTGCTTGCTCAGTGAAGCTTTATTTGTCTGTCGTTCAAAACAAATTTCAAGTCTTGTTGTGCTTAATTTATTGGGAAATCAAATTGGTGTTGTTAACTATAAAAGCTTATTGCAGAGCCAATATAATTACATTTCGAATTATTATAGCGAAATAGGAAATGCTGTGTCAGTAAACAGTTTAAAAAATACGTACAGGAAATTAGTCGTCGTTGTCGACTTATTAATGGCAAGTGGAGCGAAACCAAATCATTTAACTGAATTTATTTCTACAGTAGCAGATAAAATAACCGTTAAAACAATTGATCTGGCAATCGAAACAGAAGGTACACCTCCTTGCGAATTTTGTTTCATTGCAATGGGGAGCCAAGGGCGGAAAGAACAAACCCTCACAACCGATCAGGACAATGGAATAATTATAGCAAATGCAATAGATAAGAAGAATGGAAGTCAAGAGTATTTTCTAAATCTAGGAAAAAAAATAAATGATTCATTGCATACCATTGGCTACAATTACTGCAATGGCAATTTTATGGCAGGCAATCCAGAATGGAATTTAAGTCTACAACAATGGAAAAAACTATTTTCTAGTTGGGTGAAAAGTAGCGATTCTCAAAGCTTAATTGACATGAATATCTTCTTCGATTTTCGACCGGTATACGGAAATAAATCACTGGCTGACGAACTTCGCTTGCATTTAAATACGGTCACAAAAAACAAAGGCGTTTTCTTTTACCAACTTTCTCAGGAAATACATCGTTTTAAATCACCCATCGGAATGTTTGGTAAAATACAGGGCGAACATGAAACTTCAAACTCAAACAAAATTGATATTAAAAAACTTATAATGCCTGTTACTTCGTTTTCACGTTTGTATGCATTACTGGCTTCTATTTTGGATACAAATACTGTGAATAGATATAACAGTTTACGTACTTCTGAGGATATAAATAGCGAAATGATCGCTGACATTCTGGGTGCCTATGAAATGCTTATGGATATAAGGCTTAAGGCTCAGTTAATTGGTATTCACAGTGGAGAAGGGCCTTCGAATATTTTCGATATAAACCAATTAACTTCTATCGAACAAGCATCAATTAAAAAGGCATTGAGTGTGATTGCCGATATAATAACTAAGGTGAAACTAGACTTTAGAAGTGTGTAGTCAATAGTCAATAGTCAATAGTCAGTGGTCAGTGGTCAACGGACAAAAGTCTTGCAACTCTCAATTTGTTTTTTTAGCCACAAGGTGGCGAAATTTTGGTGGCCACCGGATTTATCCGTGGGGAAAAGAAGAACAAGAAATTGTTGCCGCACGGTAGAATTTTATGATCTAGTTACTGGTTAAAACCCTGCAATTTGCTTTCAGCGATTTTCAATTTATTGCAGTTACTTTAGTTTCTATAACTATTGAATCAAAGATTAATAGCTATTAGACTATTTTTTTTTTTTTTTTCACTGTTATCCGATTAATGTCAAATTTAAATTTTTTCGCTTATTTCATCGCTGTAAGTGACTGATTATCATATCGGGCTAAAGCCCTTTCATCAAAGAAATTTCAATAGCCCCGACATTAATGTCGGGGCTATTGAAATCCAGTCAATTATGAGCTTTATCCCAACATTATTTTTTAATCGGACACTAGTGTTTCTTTTTTAAATCTAAAGTCTAGTGTCTAATCTTTAAACTCCATATTTTCATGAATTTCATTCATCTTTTAAACCTATGTATTTTCAATGCATAGTGGTTTAGTTTGAGAATGTAGTTGTATGCGGCGGAAGGTCAATAGTCAATAGAAAAAAATAGACAACGATCCAAAGTCAAGGATACTGGCAAACAGCATCCAGTATCTAGCATCTATTATCGAGTCTTGCAATTTTTACCCACCTCTTAAAATATATGTACCCCTAAAATCGATTTGTCTTTGTAATAGTACCCCTAAAATGAA
>JAQIBQ010000070.1 GCA_027859005.1 Prolixibacteraceae bacterium
ATACGGATAAAGTTCCTTTATTACAGAAATTTGGGATCTATCTGAATTTGCTAAAACGACCTTCAAACAAGCCTCTTCCACGCTGGATATTGGGTTTATTTAGCCTTAAAAGAGTGAAGAAATAGTACAATATATTGTTAATCTCCAGTTATTCCGGAGCCTTTCGAAGCACTAACAATAAGCGTAAAGACCTAACTTACCGCTTACTAGAAGGACTTAGTTTAAATTCAGAATTAAAACCATACTGTAAAACAGGTACTGAGGTTCTCTTTTTTTATAAAAATAGTATACAGGATAAATTATAAAACTTATATTTGTCATGTTTTAAAATTAATATAATGAAAGAAGGTACAGTAAAATTTTTCAATGAATCTAAAGGATATGGATTCATTAAAGACAAAGAATCAGGTAACGAGTATTTCGTACACGTATCTGGTTTAGTTGACGAACTAAAAGAAGACGACGAAGTAACTTTCGAGTTAGCAGAAGGTCGTAAAGGATTAAACGCGGTAAATGTTAAATTACTATAATATTTAGTGTTTAAGATTGAAAAGCATTAAAGCTTCGCAAATGCGGGGCTTTTTTTTGTGCCTTATTTCACCATCCATAAAAAAGTTGATTGTTAGAACAAGGCCAACAATCAACTTTCAGATATAATACAACTTCTGTATAATCCATTATAGAGAATCAAGTTCTAGCAGAACTTGTAAATACAGGTGTGTTTGTATTTCTCCCCAGGTCGTAATATCGCATTTGGATAAGCTTCACAATTTGGTGAATTAGGAAAAATTTGAGTTTCCAATGCAATCCCACCGTATTTTACAATTGGCCTTCCACCTTTTCCAATTTCAGAACCGTCGAAATGATTTCCAGTATAAACCTGCACTCCTGGCTGATCGGTATAAACTTCAAGTTTGCGTCCCGATTCTGGATCTTTAACAATAGCAGCTAATACAACGCCATTACCTCCGTTATTAATTACAAAATTATGATCGATTCCATCAACCAATTTCACTTGATCGAAATCACTAGTTAGAGCTTCGTTCAATTTTTTTGAACTTGTAAAATCAAAAGCAGTACCTGAAACAGCAGCGATATCACCTACACACGTTCCAACAATGGCATCGATAGGTGTAAATTTATTGGCCATTAGTTGTACTTCATGATTCAGTACATTACCACTTCCAGCAAGATTGATATAAGGATGACTTGTAAGATTAATTATAGTTGCTTTTGTGGTTTCTGCCTCGTATTCAATACAAAATTGATTGTCGGCAGTTAAACTATAAATAACTGAAAGGGTTAATTCGCCTGGATAATTTTGATCACCATCTGGGCTAATTAAGGTAAGTTTATAGGCAGCTACTGCACCAACTTTCGTTATAGCTTCAACATCAAAAACCCGATTATTAAAACCATCGCGCCCTCCGTGTAAGTGATTGGGACTGTTGTTAATGTCAAGCTGGTATTTAACTCCATCTAATTCAAATTTGCCATCGGCAATGCGGTTTGCAAATCTCCCACAAATTGCAGCAAAATAGCCATCTCCTTTTAACGATTCCTCAACGGTATCGTATCCAACAACTACATCAATAATTTCACCGGTTGGTGATGGAGCTTTAATTGAAATTAATCGACCACCATGGGCTGTAAAAGTAATTTCAACATTGTTATCATTCTTTAGTGTAAACGAATCGGAAGCTTTATTATTCATTATTAATCTTTTTACATAGGTTAAAATGGTTGAATGAAAATACGATTAATTTCATTCAACCTTCTTATTTCATAAAAAACAGAGCACCACTTATAGCGATGCTCTGTATATATTTAATTGAATTATCTAATTTTAGAACCTTTGGTTGCAAAAAAGATCAAATAAGCATAGTATACAAACAAGAAGCTAATTGCTATTACAACCGATCCTGTAATGGTTTGAACTGCGCCCATAATAGGCATCAAAATAGCCGCTCCAATAACCGATGTTGCAATTACCCCCGATGCTACTTTAGCATGTGGACCTAAATCTTCTAAAGCTAAATTGTAAATGGTTGGCCACATTATTGAGTGGAATAAACCAGTTCCCAAGAACAACCACAAAGCTACGGTACTAGCACTTGCACCAATTGCTAACGAAGATGCAACCAATACAATACCTCCAATTGCACAAAGGGTAAGAATTTGACGAGCACTGAATTTTTGCAATACAAAAATACCAATTAAACGTCCTACCATTAAGCCACCCCAATAGTATTTCAATAAATCAATTCTATCACCCGAAGTGAATTCCAAACCCAATTTATCGGTATAATCAGCAAAGAAACTAGGAATACCAATTTCGATACCCATGTATACAAAGATTGCCAATGAACCCAACCAAACGTGGGTGTATTTAAAAGCACTTGATTTGTATTTTTTCTCACTACCACCTACTGCTTCTTCATTTCCTTTAATTTCAGGCAATTTCAGAAAGAACATAATCAATAAAACGACAACCGTAATGGCACCAATAATACCAAATGGTATTTGAACAGCTTTGGGATCATTTGTATCGTTCACAATTAACATTGAAACAAAAATAGGAGCAATAACTGTAGCCACTGAATTCAATGCATTGGTTAAGGTCAACCGACTTGCAGCCGTTTTTTCATCACCTAAAGCATTTACATATGGATTAGCAGCAACTTGAAGAATTACAACTCCAATTGCAAAAACGGCAACTGCGCCTAAAAATGGAATATAGCCCAGTGCAACCATTGGAATACATAGAAAGAAACCTACAGCAACCAACAATAAGCCGGCTAGAACACCATTTTTATAACCAATACGGTTAATTAAGAATCCTACAGGAACAGATAAAGCATAAGCTCCGTAAAAGAAACTATTAGGCAACTGTTTTTCAACCTGATTTAAATTGAATGCATCTTTCAAGAAGTCAATCATTGAATTATTCATCGTAGTAATAAATCCAAAAAGGAAGAATAACGATGCCATTACAATTAATGGAAATAAATATTTGTTCTTACTCATAATAGATGTTTAAATAAGTTATGATTAGTTATATATTTTTTGACTATAAATCTACTTTAACTGAACCTTCGGCTCTGATAAATAATTTGTGACATTTACCTTCACCATAAACATGCTCCAACGTTTTCACATAGGTATCCAATAAATCCTGCGGAACAAATGCCTGGATGGTACCGCCAAATCCACCTCCGTGAACACGCCAAGCACCTTTGCCTTTCAATACCATTTCACTTAAAGCCAAAGCTAATGAAACTACCTGTTCGTCTTTGTGCACAACGTCAAAAATGTTTTGGTTGTACATGTACGAACTGTACCCCGATTCTACGACCATTTTAAGGAAAGCGTCAAAATCGTTATTTTCTAGAGCAGCAACTTGGTCAACAACACGTTGGTTGTCGCCCTGAAAGTGATAGGCACGCAATATAGCACGATCGCCTGTTTTCTTTCTAATTTCAGGTATCTTTTCAACAATTTGCTCCAAAGTTACTTTTCTTAATACATCAACACCTAATTCAGCAGCAACTGCTTTCATCTCGGTTGGTAACGATGCATATTCCTCTTGCGATGCAGCATCGTCGTGTCCACCACCAACGTCAGTAATTACCAAAGCATAAGTGGTTGCTACAAAGTCGAAGTCAACTTCTTTAACGATTGGTTTAGCTGGATCTTCAAAATCGATGGTGATTAATCCACCAACGGAACAAGCAGTTTGATCCATTAAACCACAAGGTTTTCCGAAGAAATTATTTTCACTCCACTGTCCAATGATTGCATTTTCAACCGCACTCATTTTATTGTCATTGAATAGATTATTCAAAATTGCACCTATCAATACTTCGAATGAAGCAGAAGAACTTAAGCCCGAACCTTTGGGAACACGTCCTTCAATGCAAGCATCGAAACCACCAATTTTGTGTCCCAGCTCTTGCATGCGAGCAGCTATACCTTTTACAATTGAAGTTGAAGTATAGAACTCGTCTTCATTCGGTTTCATATTGGTTAATTCAACCTGAAATTCAGGATATCCAGCAGACTTAATACGAATAATATTTGTTCCGTTTTTGGCAGCAACAGCAATGTTATCCAAGTCAACAGCACCTGCTAAAACTCTGCCATAATTATGATCGGTATGGTTGCCACCAATTTCTGTTCTTCCTGGTGAGCTAAAAAGATCAACATCCTCTGCTCCAAAAGTTGATTTGAAATCGTTCATTAAAGCTTCGTAACGAATGGCTTGATTTTTTAAAACTGCACTGTCGGAACCATACAGTCTTTTGAAAGCAGCATTGTCGCCTCCATTTATTTTTCCAATTAAGGATTCAATTTTTGACATAATTCTTTAGCTTTTATTGTATTATGATGTTTTGTTTTCTTTGAAATGTAAGGTTGGTAATTCACGTAATTTTTGTGCAGCCTGTTCAGGAGTAATATCACGTTGTGGGTTAGCCATCATTTCGTAACCAACCATAAATTTTTTTACAGTTGCTGAACGTAATAAAGGTGGATAAAAATGCATGTGCAAATGCCACTCAGGATGTTCAGCGCCATCGGTTGGAGCTTGATGTATACCAGCAGAGTATGGGAATGAAGTTTCGAACAAGTTATCGTACATAACCGTTAATTTCTTGTAGCAATTGGCAAACGCAAATTTCTCATCTTCAGTTAGCTCAGCCAAGTTGGATACTGCTCTTTTACTTACAATCATTGCCTCGTAAGGCCAAGTTGCCCAAAATGGAACAAGTGCAACAAAGTGATCGTTTTCAACTAAAATTCGTTCTTTTGATTCTAATTCATCTTTCAGATAATCACTTAACAAAGAAGTACCATGCCTTTGAAAGTATTCGCTCTGCTTGATCGACTCCTTGGCTGGTTCATCTGGAACTGACGTTTGTGCCCAAATTTGCCCGTGCGGATGTGGATTACTACACCCCATACTATCACCCTTGTTTTCAAATATCTGAATATGATTAACATAATCTAGCGCTCCAATTTCCTTGTACTCTTGGCACCAAATATCAACCACCTTTTTAATGGCATCAACTTCCATTTCTGGAACGGTTAAATCATGACGTGGAGAGAAACAAATAACTTTGCAAAACCCTTGTTCACTTTTTGCGTGAAAAAGTTCGCCTTTTTTATATTCTCCTTCGGGAACAACAGGCAACAAAGCACTAAAATCGTTTTGAAAAACAAAGGTACTCGTATATTCAGGATTTTTCAGACCACCTGCACGTTCATTCCCCGGACATAAATAGCACTTCTCATCGTATTGCGGTCGTTGCTCAAGGTTCAATTTCTCAACCTTTCCTTGCCATGGTCGCTTGGTACGATGCGGAGATACTAGAATCCAATCGCCAGTTAAAGGATTGTATCTTCGGTGTGAGTGTTCTGTAAATTCAAATTTATCCATTATTATATTTCTTAAAAAATTCGTTGCTCAATTAAAAATCTACCTTAAATATATTTCCACTTTGAGGTAATTCTTTCGTAGGTTTAAATCGATAATAAAAGGCACCTTTTTTCGATTGGCTGGTATCTTTTGTCTCCATTTGTTCAAGTACTTTCAACGATAAAATTTTCTTTCTAAAATTTCCAGGATCAAATTCACACTGGTAAATTGCATTGTAT
>JAQIBQ010000083.1 GCA_027859005.1 Prolixibacteraceae bacterium
ACCGCATATACAATTTATTTTCATAGTTAGATAGATTAATTGCTTTCATTTAAAAATCAAATAATTCAAGTGTGATACTTTTTTACGCACAGTAAAATAAATGAAAATATTGGATTGCTTTTAAACTATGTCAAGAATTGATAAGTAAAGGAATAAACACATCAAATTCATGTGAAAAATCAGGTTGGTATTGCCTTTCAATTTTGCTAACTTTCACTGCAAATTTTTTGAAATGGATCGTATATTAAATGTAGGCATTGTAGGGTTTGGTCTTTCTGGCCGTTTTTTTTTCTCACCTTTTATCGAATTGAGTCCAAAATATAGACTTTGCTCAATTGTAACATCACAAACTAAGTTGGTAAAGAATGAATATCCTAAGGCTTCGGTTCGCTCTTGTATCGACGAATTACTTGACGATAATTCCATTGATTTAATTATTGTAGCTTCTCCAAATTCAACTCACTTCGATTATTCTCAGAAAGCTTTACTTGCAGGGAAACATGTAATTGTTGAAAAACCATTTACAATTACAACTGCTGAAGCAACTATTCTGATTGAATTAGCTAAAAGGAAGAGCCTAATTTTAGCCCCCTTTCAAAATAGACGATGGGATGGCGATTTTCTAACAGTTAGTCGCATAATAGAAGATGGTATTTTAGGTGAAATTCTAGAGTTTGAGTCACATTTCGATCGATATCGTCCAAGTCATGATCGAGTAGAATGGAAGAACTTGGATTTAGCTGGAAATGGTATTTTATTCGATTTAGGTCCTCATTTAATCGATCAGGCACTTGTTCTTTTTGGAGAGCCTGAACATATTTATGCCGAGATACAATCACAGCGTATAAATGGAATGGTAGATGACAATTTTGAAGTTCATTTGATTTACAAGGGAACAAAAGTTATTTTAAAAGCAGGTGTATTTGTTCGAGAGTTAGGCCCTCGCTTTATAGTTCATGGCAGAAAGGGTTCATTTGTGAAATATGGTCTAGATCCTCAAGAGAATAACCTTAGAAATGGAATGAAGCCAGATAATGAGTTAGTTGGAGCCGATGATAGTGAGAACTATGGGATACTTCATTGCGAAATAAATGGAAAAGTTGAAAGAGATAAAATTCAAACTTTAGATGGAAATTATAAAGCTTATTTTGAAAATGTATACCAAGCAATTGTTGGAAATGAGGAGTTAATAGTGCAAGCTAAACATGCTAAGCTAATAATTGAAGTTATTGAGAAAGCCTATCAGAGCAACGAGCAAAAACAAGCTCTGCCTTTTAAATAAACTTGTAGAATTAAATTTTAAAGTAATTGTTGATAATTACAATCAAAAGATGATAATAGATTGATTATGATTAAAGTAGAAAATTATTCAAGATTTCAATTATTTACCTTAGTGGCAGTTCGAATTTTAATTGGTTGGTATTGCTTGTACGAAGGTGTAGTTAAAATAATGAATCCAAACTGGTCATCGTTCGCATTTTTAAACGATTCGCAAGGGTGGTTTGCTCCAATTTTTAAACAATTGGCTTCAAATTCAGTGTTACTATCAGTTGTCGATTTTATGAATGTGTGGGGTTTAGTTGCTATTGGTTTTGGTCTGATACTAGGTGTCTTAACACGAATCGCAACTGTCTCGGGGATCGTTTTAATTGGTTTGTATTGCTTGTCGCATCCTACGCTAATTGAGGCGAATTACATGTTGCCTTCTAGTGAGACAGCAATGTGGATTGGGAAAAATGTCATTTTTGTTTTCCTGTTGCTAGTTTTACTGGCTTTCCCTACCGGAAAGATTGTTGGGGTAGATCGATTATTGTTTAAAAAGAAAAATTAGTAGTGAAATGACTGATCAGAAGAAGGAATCAAATAAGATAAACCGTCGAGATGTTTTAAAGGGAATTGCAACACTTCCTGTTGTTGGAGCATTTGGATATGGGATGTATAAAAAGTGGAACGTAAGCCGCTTAAAGAAAAATGCAATAACAAAGGAGCTGGGTCTTGATTTTAATGAAAGTACAGTAGCTAAAGCTGTAACATCAACAGGGAAAACAATCAGAATAGGAATAATTGGTTATGGCATTCGAGGTAAGCAATTAATGCAAGCAGCTGGATTTGCAAGTCCTACAGTTATTGATGATTGGAAAATAGGCACTAAAAATAACTCTAAAGATGCACGGTATAGTGACTATTTAGCTCAAGATAATTTGAATATTGTTGTTAATGGAGTTTGCGATTTATTCGATGTTCGTGCAGAAGATGCCCTGAAAGCAGCAGCCAATATTAATCGTGAAGGTTCCGACGGAAAAATGGAAGTTACAGCCAAACGTTACCGTAGATATAGCGATTTAATAAATGCCAAAGATATTGATGCTGTTATTATAGCAACTCCCGATCACTGGCATTCACGCATGGCTATAGATGCAGCTAAGGCAGGAAAACATGTTTATGTAGAAAAAGGACTAACCCGAACTGCCAATGAAGTATTTGAACTTCGTAAAGCAATTAAAGAATCGGGTGTAACCATGCAATTAGGTCACCAAGGTCGGCAAACTGCTAGCTACAATAAGGCCAAAGAAATAATTGACAAAGGTATTTTGGGTAAAATCTCATTAATTGAAGTTTGTACTAACCGGAACGATCCTAATGGTGCATGGGTTTATAATATTCACCCCGATGCTAGTCCAAAAACGATTGATTGGGCACAATTTATTGAACCAACTAATCCTCATCCTTTTAGTTTGGAACGCTTCTTCCGTTGGCGTTGTTGGTGGGATTATGGCACAGGCTTAGCGGGTGATTTACTAACCCACGAGTATGACGCAATTAATCAAGTTCTGGGTTTAGGGATCCCTCATTCTGCCGTTGCTTCTGGTGGAGTTTATTATTACAAAGATGGTCGTGAAGTGCCTGATGTATTTCAAGCAGTGTTTGAATATCCTGAGCGTGATTTAACGTTTATGTACAGTGCCTCTCTTTCAAATGAACGTTTTAGAGGCAAGGTGATTATGGGGCACGATGCAAGTATGGAAATGGAGAATGCATTAACAGTGTATCCCGATAAACGATCAACTCGCTACAAAGAACAATTGGATGCAGGTATTTTAAATTCTGATCAACCAATGATTTCCTATGTGCCTGGCCGAAATCAGGTTGATGCAGTAACATCGGCAACTGAGCAATATTTTGCTAGCCGAGGTTTACTTTACACCTACGTAAAGGGAAAGCGGGTAAATACAGCACATTTACACATTAAGGAATGGCTGGATTGTATCCGAAATGGAACACAACCAAGTTGTAACATCGATCAAGGTTTCGAAGAAGCAATTACGGCTCATATGGCTACAATTGCTTACCGCGAAAATCGTAAAGTTTTTTGGGATGCCGAAAACGAAAAAATAATATAGTAAATTCATACATTGATTTAAAACGAAACGATAACTAAATTTATAAACCCTATTTAAATAATCTAACTTATTAAGTATGAAAACAAAAGATGAAAGTTCAGGAATGGATCGCAGAAAATTTCTGGGAAGTGCAGCTATTGCAGCAGCAGGTTTTAGCTTATTGCCAAATTCAGTTTTGGGTGGTTTAGGACACCGTGCTCCAAGTGACAGATTAAATATTGCAGTTGTTGGTATTGGTGGAATGGGTAACCGTAACCTGAAGGCAGTAGTTGCTACCGAGAACATTGTTGCCCTTTGCGATGTCGATTGGGCTTATTCAAAACATGTTTTTGACGCAAACCCAAAAGCAAAAGCATTCAAAGATTGGCGTAGAATGTTCGACGAGATGGCCAAAGATATTGATGCCGTTATTGTTGCTACAGCCGATCATACGCATGCTATTGTTGCTGCAACTGCAATGACATTAGGGATGCATGTTTTTGTGCAAAAACCACTTACTCACACTGTATACGAATCGCGTTTGTTAACGAATTTGGCCGATAAGTACAAATTGGCAACTCAAATGGGAAACCAGGGCAGTTCAAACGATGGTGTTCGTCAGTCATCAACATGGCTATGGAATGGCGAAATTGGCGAAGTAACAAAAGTTGAAGCATTTACTGATCGTCCTATTTGGCCCCAAGGACTAAACCGTCCTGAAAAAGTTGAAAAGATACCTTCAACAATGGATTGGGAAAATTTTGTTGGTCCTGCTCCAATGCGTCCGTATAATTCAATTTATACACCATGGAATTTCCGTGGATGGTGGGATTTTGGAACAGGTGCTTTGGGCGATATGGCTTGTCATATTTTACATCCTGTATTTGTTGGATTGAAATTAGAGTATCCAACTAAAGCACAAGGTAGTTCTACTTTGTTGCTTACCGATTCTTGTCCTACGGCTCAAAAAGTTCGTTTAACATTTCCGAAGATGAAAGTTAACGTTTGAAATGTGGAAAATTACCAGCCGGTACTTGGAGGTGGTTGGTTGCTTTGTGGGTT
>JAQIBQ010000128.1 GCA_027859005.1 Prolixibacteraceae bacterium
ACAATAACATACTAATTTATAAAAAAAAATATTAACTCAGAAACTGTTTAAATTTATTAAAAATATGATTTAATATATTGACTATCAGTTGATTGATTGTGTAATTTATCGTATCTTTAAGAGTACCAACTACTTAGAAATACATGAATCATTACCCAACCAACCTTACCGATAGTCAATGGATCTTTTTAGATGGCATTTTACGCAATAATCGCAAGAGAAAACACTCCCTGCGAGAAATACTTAATGGCATCTTCTATTTGCTTAAAACAGGCTGCCAATGGCGTATGATGCCCCGTTGTTTTCCAAAATGGGAGCTAGTTTATTACTACTTCTCCAAATGGAAGAACGACGGTACATTTGAACTTATTCATGAATTACTTCGTGATAAAGTTCGCAAGAAAGCAGGGAAACATGAGTCGCCAAGCCTTGCTTGCATTGATAGTCAATCCGTTAAAACCACCCGCATTGGAGGTGATTTTCGAGGGATTGATGGAGGTAAAAAGATCAAAGGCCGTAAGCGTCATATCATCACTGATTCAATGGGCTTATTGCTTGCCGTGGTTGTTCATGCTGCAAATATACATGACAGCAAAGGTGCATCTGATGTAATTGCCTTATTAAGTGGTCGTTTCAATAGACTTGTCAAAATCCTTGCAGATGGTGGTTATAGAGGTGAACTAATCGATAAAACCAAAACTGCATTTGGATGGATACTTGAGGTTATCTTAAGGAAAGACGATTCTCCAAAATTTGCCGTAATACCCAAACGATGGGTTGTCGAAAGAACGTTTGCTTGGTTTGAAAGCTACCGTAGGCTCAGTAAAGATTTTGAGTACAATACTAATACCAGTGACGCTATGATACAACTTGCAATGATAAAAATAATGCTTAATAGAATTCATAAATGAAATTTAAACAGTTTCTCAAAATATTAGAGTAGCATTTTAAGTTAATGGTTAGGAAATATGAATTTTATTAGATATTTTATGCTAATACCGCCTACATGAAAAGGACATAGTAGGAAATATGAATTAAAAACCTCTCCCAATATTTAAAAACTAACCATAGTGATATAATGAATGGGTGAATTCATATAATTTAAGAATTAGTAAAAATTGCTAAGCTTTGCAAAAAAAACATAGAGGGGTTATTGCAGACAGATGCCTTCAAATATTTTCAATTTAATTGTATGATATGACTTAAAAAATAAATTATTACACCTACGATATTGATTATATTTTTTTTAGAATAAAATCTGGCAACGTAAACTGAACCACTATGAATTGAAAATCCATAGGTTAAAAATATCGAAATGAAATTTCTCTTTCTCACTCCAAAATCCAATTCCCTTTTTCAGCATTGGGATGGTCTTTGTGATGTTCAAGGTACTATTGAACCATTTCATCGGTTATCACTCCTGTACTCCACGCACCATAACCTACTGCCTAAAAATGACGCCCCCAATATTGTTTTTTCAAGGCAGGAAGTTCTATTTGCAGGATACGTGATGTCCGACCTTTCAATTTCTTTACCAATACACTTATACTCAAAGAAGGTCTATACCCTATGTGAACATGATCTCTACATACAACCCCCTTTAGTATCTGAACATTTTCACTATCACAAATCTGAATTATTAGATCTCTCTTACGCTGTTGTAGATCACCCTGTAAAACAGGATAACGATACTTCGTTACCCAAACAAGGTGAACTGTCATACAACTTACACTATGGCTCATTTTTCGATATTCAACCATATAGTAAATCTATAACTTTTATAGAAAAAAAGTAGCTGCAATGAAATTGCAGGGTTTTAACCATTAACTAAATATGCGAATCAATAGTTAAATTACTAAAGTTATAAAAGCGCCAGCCAATCTTCCAAATGCATGAATCAATAAACCTTTGGTCGACCTGACTTTACTTGCTTTCTGGATATCAGCTCTTTCAATCAACCAATTGAACATTGATTCTACTGGTTGCCTAATTCTAGAGACAGCTGTTGAGAATAAATCATCAGCTGCTTTAATTCTATGTTTAATTACATCAGCCATTCCTTTAACCGCTTTGATCGGAGCAAGTGTTTCTGAATTCTGATGTTTTTGCATGTCCTCATTAAGGTCATTTACAAAGTATATCTTGTCTCCAAAAAAAGTTCTATTCTCGATTGTCGACCAAACCTGCTTAAAAACCGTTACATCATTGACCGATGCAGGGGTGAACAAAATCTGCTCAGGATGAGGCAATTTACCAATGCGTCGAAACCCTAATAAATGTAATTTGAGCCCATAGTAATAAATCCCTTTTGTAGAACAGAATCCTTTGTCTGTTAATTCTTTGGCAACTTTACCGGAACGTTTTCCTGAACAGGTTATAATTGGCATTGAATCCATTAAGCTTTGATCCAAACAACACTCTTCCGGCTGATAATCAGCCAGAAGTATTTCAACAAGCCTGGTAAAGACACCACTTAGCCTGTTTTACCTGTTATTAAAGGCCTGATAGCTTCCAATCTTAGGAAACCATGACCGAAGGTATTCTGATGCAAAACGGTGTATCTGTTTCACTTTGAAATGCCCTTCATGATGCATGGTGTACAGATAAATTGTCATAATCTCTTGGTCTGTAAATTCTGGTGAATTGTTATTGCTAAATCTTTCACAATAAAATTGAAGTTCTTCAAACTTATCACAGATGAAAAAGTAAATTCTTATTAACTTGTCGTCCTTATCCTGGAAAATCATGTCTTATTATCGTTTCGTAATCGACATTAAGATGCTGATTATCAAGGATTTAAGCAAATTTAATTGCTTGATTTTCAACTATTTATTGAACTTTTTTTATTTTGTTTTCAACTCTTGATTCGCATTAAATAATAAATTATAGACAAATGAAAATAACAATACTTTTTTCCATATTAATATTGTCCTTTCATATCACAATTGCTCATACTGAGGCAATGACCTTTAACAATCTGACAACTGGAATGGGTTTATCTCATGGAGATGTTAGGTGTTTTTATGAGGATCATGATGGATTCCTTTGGATTGGAACTGCCGATGGCTTAAATAAATATGATGGCATTGGATTTACAGTGTTTAAGCACGATATAAAAGATTCAACTTCAATTCCATACAGTTATATTAATTGTATTTACGAAGACAAACAGAATAATCTGTGGATTGGTTTACCAACCGGATTATGTAGGTATAATCGGGATAAAAACAAAGTCGAAAAATTTTCCATGATTGACAGTAATAATAAAAATATTGACAATCAAATAAACCAATTATTCGAGGATAAAAGTGGCCGATTGTGGATTGGATGTGATTTCGGAATCTATTTATTCGACAGAGAAAGCAATCGATTTATTGAATATTTTCAAAACCAACAAAAACCATCCGACAAAATACCAGAATGTACTGGTATATGCCAGGATAAAAATGGAATGCTTTGGTTTTCATTTCTATATAACAAAAACTATGGTCTTATTAAATACAATCCTGAAACAAATACAGATATCAGGTATAGTGCAAATGATCCAGTATATAAATTAAAAGAGAATGATATTATTAGTTTAATGATCGATAATCAGGACAAATTATGGATTGGTTATTATACAATGGGTATTGACGTTCTAAATGAAAAAAGAGAATTAATTGCCAGTTATAAAAACATCAATAATGATGAATCACTTGGTAATAATACTATTTCAGCGATTGCCCAAAATAAAAATGAGCAAATTCTTATTGGCACAATGGGAAATGGCATAAAAGTCTTCAATCCCGATGCAAAAACATTCGACAACTATACCTCAACAAAATCAGATAACTCTTTATTAAGCAATTCTATTCAGGATATATATATAAGTCCTGATGGCATAGTCTGGATTGCTTGCTGGGGAGGAGGCGTAAGCTTTTATGATAAGCGTTTTGAGAGGTTCATCCATTACAAACAAGAATCTCAAAATGAAAATTCTTTATCCGGTAGTTCGGTTACCTGTTTTACAGAAGATGTGGACGGAAATATCTGGATATCGACCGATGGTGGCGGAATTAATAAATACAATCCACAAACGAATAAATTCAAAAATTTCAGGAGCAACAGTAACGATCCCCAGTCGTTAACCAACGACAAGGTATTAGCAATTGAGGCTGATAAAAAGGGAGGTTTGTGGGCAGGTATGTGGCAAGGGGGATTAAACTATTTCAAAATTGAAGGTGACCGCTTAATCTTAAAGAAAAAGTATGAATTTGTAGATAAAAACGATTTGAATAGCAATTGTATATTTAATATTTATAATACTCCCGACAATGAATTATGGGTAGGGAATTATTCAACCGGATTATACAAATTAAATTCAGCTACTGAAAAATTTAATTCGATAGAGCTATCAGATGAACACTTAAATTATAATTCAATACGATATATTACGAGCGATTCATATAATAACATGTGGATTTCCTCCGAAACTTTTGGTTTGGTAAAAATAAATCGTGAAACAGGGGAAATGGAACGATTTATACACGACGAAGAAGATAGTACAAGTTTGATTAACCTCTCAATAAATGTCATTTTTGAAGATAGTAAAAAGCGCTTATGGGTTGGTGGTGACGGATGCGGAATCAATCTTTTCAATCCTAAAACCAAAACATTTACACATTATCTTACAGAACAAGGATTACCAGATAATTCGGTACAGGGAATACTGGAAGATGGACAGGGAAATCTTTGGATTAGTACGCTTGCTGGTATTTCGAAGGCAACAATTGATACAACAAATTCAACTAATAGCCAATTAAAACTCAGGTTCAAAAATTTTACTGTTCAGGATGGTTTGCAGGGCAAAGTTTTTAACCGCTGGGCTTATTTGAAGAGTTCAAATGGAGAAATGTATTTTGGAGGCTTAAATGGGTTCAACGTATTTTTTCCTGATAGCATTAAAGACAATAGCTTTGTACCTCCAGTTCATCTTACTGACATTTTGCTATTTAATTAACCGGTATCCATTGGAGGAAAGCAATCGCCCCTGAGCAAACATATTTCTCAAACAAAAGAAGTTGTGTTGGAACATGAGCAATCATTTTTTACGATCAGTTTTATTGCTATAAACTATATTTTTAGTGAAAAAAATCAATATGCCTATAAACTGGATGGTTTCGATAAAGATTGGAACTATGTAGGAGATAAAAAAGAAGCTTCCTATACCAACCTTGACCCAGGTAAATATACATTTAGAGTTAAGGCTTCAAATAACGATGGTATTTGGAATGAAGAAGGTGTTTCATTACAAATAACAATTTTGCCTCCATGGTGGCAGACATGGTGGTTCAGATTATTGTTTATTCTCTTAGCCATTGCAATAATTTCTCTTTTCTTCTATTTGCGATTAAGAAATTATCGAAATGAACAGAAAAAACTTTCTGAGTTGGTAAAATTACGTACTTCTGAACTTGAAAATGCTAATACACTTTTAATTGACCAAAATAAGCAACTTGATGAACTGAATATTTCAAAGGACAAGTTCTTCTCAATTATAGCTCACGACCTAAAGAATCCTTTCAGTACCATTATTGGATTATCATCGGTGCTAATTGACAATGAAAATGGATTAAATAAGGAACAACAAAAAGAACTAACACGAAACATACATTCATCAACTGAAAAGATATATAATTTACTCGAAAACCTTTTAATGTGGAGCAGCAGCCAATTAAACCGAATAAAAATTACTCCTTCCTTCTACAATTTAACGAACCAGATTTACAATGTTATATCTTTGTTCGACGATTATGCTAC
>JAQIBQ010000013.1 GCA_027859005.1 Prolixibacteraceae bacterium
GTGTATATCTGGTTGTCTGTCAGTTTATTAATTACTCCATTTGTTATCGAACCAACAAGATGCTAAATACAATGAATTGAAAATTATCATTTGTGCCTTTAGGTCGAAAAATAAAGTAAACAACAAAATATTAGTAAAAATAAATAATTCTTTGCTTTTTCATCTCCTACTTGAAAAGTTTCAGGTTTATGATAAGTAAGGTTGATCTATTTGTTTATTCTTCACTATAAGATGTATTAATACGATTGAATTCTCATTGTGAGTCTATCGCGCTTATATCCAAATAAGTTTAAAAAGGCTAACTATTCAACAAATCTTAAATGGCGATGAATTGGAATATTGAAGTTCATTTTTTAAGTGCTAAAACTTAATGCGGCGGCTTATGAATAGGGTAGTAAGGCTTGTAAATGCAACTACTGTAATTGAGCTTAGAGGCATTAAAATGGCTGCAATAATTGGCGCTAATTGTCCGCTTGCAGCAAAGTATATTCCTATTAAATTATATAAAAACGAGAGTACAAAACTGGCATACACAACCTTCATGTTTTTCTGAGTGAAATTTAAAAATGTGGGCAATTGGTGTAAGGATTTTGCATTAATTATGGCATCGCTACTGGGGGCAAAAAGGTAAATGTTATCGGCAACCGATATGCCGGTGTTGCTTTCCTGCAGTGCTCCAGCATCGTTTAATCCGTCGCCCACCATTAATACATTTTTGTGGTTTTGTTGCAATGCTTTTATGTAGTGCAACTTGTCTTTCGGTGATTGGTTAAAGTGCATATTGTTATTGGAAATGTATTCACTGAGCACTGCTCGTTCTTTGTCGTTGTCGCCAGAAAGAAGATGAACATCGAAATGCATAGACAGGCTGTTTAACAAGTTTTGCCAACCTTCGCGGTAATGGTTGCGAATGCAAAAGAATCCCACATATTCATTGTTCACTTTTACGTGCACTAAGGCCGCATCGCTGCTCTCTTTTCGGTCAATTCCAACATAGTTCGATGAGCCCATTTTGATGTGACTTTTCAAGTGTTTTCCTTGAAGTCCTTGGCCTGGTATTTCGTCGTATTCTTCAACTTCAATTTCGTTATACTGGGCCAAGTATTGATAAATGGCTCTGCTTAGTGGATGGTTAGATTGTTTCGCTAAACTTTTAATCAATTCAAAATTGGGTGTGGTGTCAATAGCTTTAAAATCAACTTCGAAAGAATTCGGATTAGTTAATGTTCCGGTTTTATCAAATACAATGGTATTTATACTTTTGAGGTTTTCAATTACTTCGGCTTTTTTCAAGTAAAACCCTTTCTTGCCCAAAAAGGTACGTCCATGGCCAAAGGCAAATGGAATGGAAAGTGCTAAGGCACAAGGGCAAGCAACTATCAGTACTGAAGTAAAGGCAAACAATGTTTTTGAGGGATCGAAAATAGACCAGTAAATAGCCGTTGCTCCGCTTAAAAGTAAAACAGCAATGGTAAAATATTTACTAACGGAATTCAGTGTGTGCGATAAAACACTGCTTTGGTTTTTGCCACGTTCTTTCCACATGGAAGCCAGGTAGCTCGCTTCAACCTTTTTCTCTACTTTTAATACAATCGATTTTCCAATAACACGTCCACCTGCATAAATCAAATTGTTTTGATTCTTGGTTACGGGAACCGATTCACCGGTTATGAAACTGTAATTTACTGCAGTACTTTCACTTTGTAGTAGGGCATCGGCTGGAATTATCTCACTGTTTTTTACACGAATTATATCGCCTTTTTCTAGTTGATCTATGGGTACAATCGCTTCTTCGTCATTCTCAACTTTTAAAATTCCCAAGGGGAAATAGGAAGTGTAATCGTTTTCAAAATTTAGTGCATCGTAGGTTTTGGCCTGATACCATTTCCCAATCAGTAAAAAGAATACTAAACCTGTAAGTGAGTCGAGGTATCCTGCGCCCGATTTGGTGAAAATTTCGAAAAGGCTACGAGCAAAAATGGCTATAATGCCCACTGCAATAGGTAAATCGATACTAATAATTTTTTTTAACAAATTTTTCCAAGCTGATTGAAAGTAATCTGAAGCGGAATACAACAAAACAGGAAGGGATAGCAAAATGCTTATCCAACCAAAACTGTTTATTAATCCCGAATTCAATATAATGTCGTCCGAAAGGTACTCTGGGAAACTGAGTAACATTACATTTCCAAAAGCAAAGCCAGCAATGCCTAGCTTTATGATTACTTTTTTGCTTTCGTTTTTACTGACCGTATTTTTTTCTTTTGTGATATAGGCTTTGTAATGAATGGACTCTAGTATGCCCATTAATTCTGAAAGTTTGAGCTTTGATTCATTGTAATTTACCGTTACTTTCTTTTTTGTGAAATTCACCATCGATGAAATTACCCCCGAATGCAAACGTTCCAGATTTTCGAGCAGCCAAATGCACGAACTGCAATGAATAGCGGGAACATACAGGTTTATTTTACAGTTGTTTCCATCGTGAAAATCGAGCACTGAATTTTTGATTTCTTCATGGTCGAGGTAGGCATACGATTCTTTAGGACTGTTATCTTTTATTCCTGGTTTGTCCTGAATGTCGTAATAATCGTAAAGACTATTTTCCTGTAAAATGTTGTAAACCAGAATACAACCTTCGCAGCAAAAAGCTTGGTCGTTTTGGTAGATCATTTTTTTGGCTTCGGCGCCACAATGAATACAAGTTTCTTTCGCCATGGTTTAGTATTCCCTTATGCTAAATAAGTGAAAAGTAGTGAAAATGTTTACAAAACCTTAAAGTAAAAAAACAGAAAGCGAAGCTGTTGCTTTTTAGAATAGTTTTCAAATCAAAGTTGTTTAAGCATGGTTGCTGATTTTTCAGTACGTTCAAAATTGGTAAAGCCAAATTTAGTGTACACTTTATAGGCGAAGTTTTCAAGGTCAACACTTAAAGATACTTGTTTGTATTTGAGTTGCTTTAGTTGGTGAAGCATTGCTTGTAGTAATTTGCTTCCTATTCCTTTGTTCTGAAATTCAGGCAATACAGCCATGCCAAGTTCAGGTGTTTGAGCATCGACAAAGCCGTATCCTTTATTCGATTCATCTAAAATTCTTATCCAGCAAGCACCAACAAGCCGATTGTTGAATTCGGCAACCATACAATGATCGTTCTTTTGTCCAAAGTCTTTGATGTACTTATGTAGCTCAGGTTCAAAAATTATTGTTCGAGGTAATTTTTCAGCACCTTCGGCTATAAAAATTGAGACGTAAAGCATTTCTTCCAAAAATGAATACTCCGAAGGTTTTATTTCTCTTATAATTATAGCTGACATAAAATTGTAGTTGGGTTTAGGTTTGTTTTAGTTGGTAAAAGTACAACAAAACTTTATCGGCTGTACGAGCGGTACTCGTATTTATTGATGATCGGCTTTATGCCAGTAGGTTATAGTACCAAATATTCCTAACAATCCGGTAAATATTACTAAAAGATAACTGGTAAATGTTACCTGTAAATCAGGTTGTTTATTTAAAACCGATAAAATACCAGGAACCGCCCAGGGGAAGACATGACCTATGCCTAATATTACAATAAATTGTGCCATAATTAGGGTTAGGATTATAAATGCGAGTGCAGCAACAATACCTTTGCTAAAACTAGCTATAAATGCAACAGGTGTGGTTATAACATAGGTTAATAAGGCAACTAACAGAAATGTTTTAGTGTACGATTGAAGAATTACAGAAGACCAACCCGGTAAATCAAATAAGTAACCCATTAAGAGGCTGGTAGAATACATAAGTATACTTAAAATTGCACACCAAAAGAAAGCTATTGTGAATTTTGCTAAAACAATGCTTGAGCGCTTTATAGGCAATGCTATAATTGATGTAATTGTGTGTTCCAGGTGTTCACGGCCAAATATCCAGCTAACAACAAAACCATATCCTATTAAACTTAAAACAGCATTCATTTGATTTAAAGTGCCAAAATAACCTTCCCATGTATCCGTTTCAAAAAGTTGTGCTTTTGTGCCCATTATTCCCAGTTTTTCTAATATTTCTGGATGCTGCACAATTGGAATGAACAATCCTATTATGAAAGGAATAAACACAAAGAAGCCTAAGGTGGCAGAAAATATAACAGATCGGCGAAGTTTTAGTATTTCACAAAGTATAGCGGTATAATAGTTTTTCATGATTAATTACTTTTTTGTGATTTAATAATTCGTAAGAAATAACTTTCCAAATCTTCTACTTCAACCTTTAACAGGGTTGGCGGACAATTCGATTC
>JAQIBQ010000222.1 GCA_027859005.1 Prolixibacteraceae bacterium
CTTTATCGGCATATTCTTCATGAATTATTTCTGGATCTGTCAGGAATGCTTCAATCTCATCTTGGCTATGAACCGATGTGGAGAATATGGGATTGCCAAGTTCTTTAACAATCTCTCGAATAATAGTATTATTTGGTACTCTTATGCCAACGGTTTTCTTTTTTCCTTTAAAATACCGAGGCACATTATTGTTTGCTTCAAGAATGAATGTAAAAGGGCCTGGAAGGTTTCTACGCATAATCTTGAAGATATTATTTGAAATAGGCTTTGTATAGTCCGAAATGTGACTTAAATCGTAACAAATGAAAGAAAAGTGTGATTTTTCAACCTGAATGTTTTTCAGTTTGGCTACTTTCTCCACAGCTTTTTGATTCATAATATCGCACCCAATACCATAAACAGTATCGGTAGGGTAGATAATTACTCCACCTTTTCGTAAAATATCAACTACTTTAATAATACCGCGTTGATCGGTATTTTTTTCATACAGTTTGATCAGCATAATATATTCTGTTATTTGCTGATCCTAAGATAATAGATTCTTTAGCGTTTCCAGAAAGCTGGAGAGAATAATACAATAATTGTGAATAACTCTAAGCGGCCCAATAACATTAAGAACGATAGGAACCACTTACCAGCAGATGGTATATGGGCAAAAGTGGCCGATGGTCCAACTGTTCCAAACCCAGGGCCAATATTACCTAACGATGTTGCAACCGCTCCAATTGATGTTTCATAATCGTCAACAAACAACATGAAAAACAAAGAGCTGAGAAAAAATACGACAACATAGAAAAAGAAAAAAGCTAAAACATTGGTTATGGTTTGCGGATTTACTGACCGTTTGTTAAAACGAACAGGAATTACTGCATTTGGATGTATTAAGCGTCGCAATTCATAATAACTGTTCTTTACCAGTAATACAATGCGCATGGTTTTAATTCCGCCTCCTGTTGATCCTGTTGATCCGCCTACAAAGAAGAGCATTAATATTAATGCGGTTAAAATTGGTGCCCAAAGCAGGTAGTCGGTAGTTGCATATCCAGTTGTTGTTAAAATTGAAACAACTTGGAACAACGATGTTCGAAATGACTCTTCAATTCCATTGTTTGTCGATAATATTAGTCCGATAGTGATTAATAGGGTTACTGAAAAAATGAAAAGAATATAGTATTTAAACTCTTCATTTTTAAACATCTTCTTTGGCGAACCTGTAAATGCAAAATACGACAAGGAAAAATTAGTCCCTGCTAATATCATGAAAAATGTAATTACATATTGAATGTAAGGTGAATTCCAATGAGCTATGCTCGCTTGTTTCGTTGAGTATCCACCTGTTGCCATTGTTGTAAATGAATGGCATACTGCATCGAAAACACCCATGCCACCAACGAATAATAAAATTGTTTCAGCAAGAGTAAATATCAAGTATACATTCCATAGAATTTTGGCTGTATCTTTAATTTTGGGGTTTACTTTATCGGGGCTAATGCCTGGTGATTCAGCAGTAAAGAGTGACATTCCTCCAATTCCAAAGGCAGGCAAAACGGCCAATGATAATACCACAATTCCCATTCCTCCAACCCATTGAGTTATACTTCGCCAAAAAAGAATACCATGGGGCATTTCTTCTATGTTGTTGAGTATCGACGAGCCTGTGGTAGTAAAACCCGACATGGTTTCAAAAAAGGCATTGGTAAATGAAGGTATTGAATTACTTAGCAAATAGGGTAAACTGCCAAATAAAGAGAAAAATATCCAAACGATACTAACAATGATGTAACCTTCACGTTTACCAATTTTTTTGGATGCTTTGTAGGTTGTTGCAATAAATAAACCACCTACCGTCATCGTAATTAAAGCTGACTCTAGAAAAGCAATTGAATCGCCATCTTTGTATATAAATGATACCGCTAATGCAAGTAAAAGAATTAAGCTTTCACCAATAAGCAAAAAGCCAAGTGTTCTAAGAATGATTTTAATATTAAGCATTAGCTGATGCTATTTGAAGAATTTGTCAATTTTTTTAATTGCTTGAGGCAAGGCAAAAACAACCACTTTGTCGCCTTCTTTAATTTGAGTTTCACCAGTTGCAATAAAGCCTTTATCGCCTCGAACAATTCCGCCAATTTTAGCGCCATCGGGGAAATTGAGATCTTTAACTAATTTTGTTGTAGCCTTAGCTCCTGAA
>JAQIBQ010000229.1 GCA_027859005.1 Prolixibacteraceae bacterium
GATTTTAATTTAAACTGGATCGAGTTTGGTAAGGATTTGGCTTCTTCAATAGAATCAATTGGAAATGAAAATGAAATTCAAATTTTTTATTCAACAATCAATCAGGCCATTAAAATAAAATCAGCAAGCTTATTGAATGATGATATTGTACGTGTTTTCGATATGAAGGGTCAACAAGTGCATCAAAGCAAAATAGAAGAAACAGCAGAAAAATCAATTTCAACAAATAATTGGAGGAACGGAATTTACTTTATTCAGTTAAGTAATTCAAAAAGAATATGGCAATCGAAACTAATTGTTTGGAAATAAATGCAGGGAAGAATGAGATGAAATGAAAGAAAGCCAACGATTAAAAATGATTCTTATTTTTGAAATGCTAAGGATTGTAATAGCTATCCTTATTCTTTTGTTTATTATTAAAATGCAAGTGCATTAATTGAGTATAATAATTATAAAAAAACACCTTTTATCAAATGAAACGAAAAGTAACTTTAGTTTGCATTGTAGTTTTGTTAGTAGCTGGCTCGTGTAATACAAAAGATAAGAGCAAAAAAATTCAATCAGATCTCATTCTTTCAGTTAACGCCTACTCGTTTGCCGATTTAATGTTAGCTCGCGATAATAGGGATAAGCAACAAGTTTATACCTTGTTTAACTGGCTCAATTGGTGTTCAACTCAAAATATAAAAGCAATTGATCCAACAGCATATTTCTTTCCAACTTATCCCGAAGTACCTTCAGACGAGTATATTAATAAACTAAAACTTCGAGCAGAAGAACTTGGAATAGCTATTAGTGGCACAGGAATTCGAAACAACTTCGCTTCGCCCGATTCTGCAAAACGAGCCCATGATGTGCAATTGGCAAAAGATTGGATAGTTGTTGCTCATAAACTGGGAGCTCCGGTTATTCGTTTGTTTGCAGGTGCAATTCCTGAAGGTTACGAATGGGAAGAAGCTGCTAGCTGGATGATTGATTGCTATAAAGAATGTGCTGAGTTTGCCGAGCAATATAGGGTTACAATTGGCATTCAAAATCATGGTGAAATGCTGCAAACTGCAGATCAATGTTTGTATGTATTAAATAAAATAAATACCAAAAATGTTGGTCTTATTGTTGATACTGGCAACTTCAAAACCGAAGATCCATATAAAGACATAGAAAAAGTAATTCCTTATGCTGTTAACTGGCAGGTTAAAGAGAGTGTTTTTGGTATAAATAGCGAAATTAGAACAGACTTTAAACGATTAATTACGCTAATCAAAAACGGAGGCTATACTGGTTATTTGCCAGTTGAAACCTTATTAGTTCGAGGTCGTCCATACGATCCATTTCAATTGGTTCCTGAAATGCTTAACGAATTGGAAGAGGCTATTAAAAAAGTCTATTAAAAAACAGAAACTGTATATTTTAAATCCCAGATAAAAAATAACATCGGAACGATAATCTTTTTACACATGTAAGATTTCGTTCTGACAAAATGAATTTTAATAGACCTAATTATCATTAAGTCTACAGAAGCTCTAGTATTTTGCCCCCAATCTTTTTTCATACTTTCTTTTGTTAAACAATTTGAAAATTCGCCCAAAGAATACAAGAAAAAAAAAGGATTGGAGATAAAAATACTACATTTGGTCACAGTGAACTTAACAGCTAACATCTAATTTTTTTATTATGATTCAGTACTTAAAAACTGTATTTCTATTTTCCATTTCCATATTTTTTTCAGTTTTAATTTCAGCACAAACCCAGCAAGACACTTTGTATGCTTACTTAGCGAAAACGCCAGTTGTAGTGGATGGGAATGATAACGATGAAGCATGGAGCAATGCTGAATGGCACGATATAAATCAAGTTTGGATTCCCTATAATGCAAATATGGAAGAAGGTGACTTTGCGGGTCGTTTTAAATTAGCATGGGACAGCCTTTACCTTTATCTATTGACTGAAATTATTGACGATTCTCTTTCCGATGATCATTCAGATCCACTTCAGAATTACTGGGACGACGATTGTGTGGAAATTTTTATTGATGAAGACCGTTCAAAAGGAAATCATCTTACAAACAATAATGCATTCGCTTACCATGTAAGTACCATGTACGATGTCATAGATGGTGGAACTGGTACTACAGTGAATTTAAAAGATAATTTATCGGTTGTAATGGATACAATTGGCGAAAATACATATCTATGGGAATTTGCAATTAAAATCTATGACTCTTCTTTTAAACCCAATAACACTGAGGCAAGTAGAGTATATTTAAACCATAAAAAATTAATGGGTTTTTCTTTAGCTTATTGCGATAACGATGAAACCAATTCTCGTGAAAATTTCATTGGTAGCATGTATATGACTTCAGCCCATGCAAACGATAATTATATTACTGCCGATTATTTTGGCTCATTATTGTTAGTTGATCCAGAGTATGTAGAAACGGTTTCGGTAAACCATTTGAATAAAACAAATGAGATTAAGATTTTCCCAAATCCGGCAAAAGATTATTTAATTGTCGAAACTCAAATTGAAAACGAGTTGAATAAACATGTTGAAATTCGGGATATCTCTGGTCGTTTAGTTATAGAGTGGGATAATTTGGAGAACAACCAACGTTTGAATATCGAAAGCCTTAAAACTGGAGTATATTTTTTGCGCTTTAGTTCTTCTAGCTTCGATAAAACAAGACTTTTTAGAAAACAATAGTATAGAATTTACAACAAAGAGAAAGTGACATCGTACACCTTCTCTTTGTTTTTCGTCTCCCCTTTCCACACAAAACACTACCTACCTGCGCAATAGTTCCTTTCTCATTTTCTTTTTTCCAAATCAATTTTAGTTTCGTTTTCTCACAACACTTCATCTATTCTGGATAATAATTCATCTATTCTGGATAATACTTCATCCCATAATTTTTCTTATACAGTATTTTTATCTCAACAAAGTTTATTATTAAATACTAAAAAAACGATGTATGAAAAATGTATGGAAAGTTAAGCTCAATTGAAATACTCATCGATTAAATTAAAATTTTAGACTTTGGAAAATTAGCCATAATTGCAAGCTAAACGATCTAATTTTTCTAAAACAAATGCAATAGTTGATGTTTATTTCAGACCAATTGTAGCTGAAATTAAAGAGCTTGATCCAAACGTTAAGAATTACAGTCCTGACTTTTGCAATTTCGTTGATGAATCGATGAAAGGTTTACCTAAAAACAAGAACGATAACTCTTTAGAATTCCATGGTAAAGCCTATTACTACCGCTACACACAATAGTAGTTTTTATAGGTGAATCAATTAAACAAGTAAATAATTTTAAGACAAAAGATTTCCTGTTTATTCCAATCATTCAATTACGACAAAAAAAACAAATAGTTTAATTCATAAAACCTATGAAAATTAACAGCTTAGACATTATTGACTGGGTCAATAATAATATTCACAGGTACCTTTCAAATACCGATGATTTTAACATTTCAGATGGAAATGTGGCTTTATGTATAATTGAGCCCGATGGTACAGTTAATGGTAAAATGTTTGGTAGTGATGAAAGCAGAAAACAAGTTTCATTCAATTATGCCTGGAGAAAAGCTTTTCAAGTTAGAGTAACAGGCATCAAAACAGGTGAATTTGAGGAAATGGTATTCTCCAATAAAATCGATGAATATGCCTATGCTATAAACAGACCAGATTATATTGGATGGCTTGGTGGCCAACCAATTCCAATTGATAAAAATAAATTTTTAGCTATTGGATTTAGTGGATTTAGAGGAGAAACCGATTTGCAAATCATAGCAGATGCTATCACTTCGCTTAATGCTAAATCAAATACATTATAAAAACTGATATTTTTAAATGAGACTTAATCTATTGATTTTCCACTAATTACTAATCATATATTAAATTTTTTATGAAATTACTTAAAACGAAATTACTTATTTGTTCCTTTTTCCTTGCATTCATGGGCGTAAAAGCTCAGGAAACCATGGTTTCAGGAACAGTAAATGAAAAAGATGGTGCAACTTTAGTTGGTGCAACGGTTGCTGTAAAAGGAACAACAAACGGGGTAGTAACCGATATTGATGGCCAATACGCCATTAAATATAATCCAGAAGAAAGTACAACACTTGTATTTTCTTACATCGGTTTTCAGTCTGTTGAAATACCCATCAACAATCAAAGTCGAATTGATGTGACTCTAAAGGTCGACATGCTAAGTCTTGAAGATATTGTTGTGGTAGGTTACGGTATTCAAAAGAAGAGTTTGGTAACTGGTTCAATTTCTAAAATTGAAGATGATGAACTAATCGCAAACCAACCTTCCAGGGTTGAGCAGGCTATTCAGGGAAAAGTTGCTGGAGTCTCCATTTCATCAGAATCAGGATCACCAGGAGGTGCTTTAACTGTAAAAATAAGAGGAACAAGTTCCAATAAAAATACCAATCCCTTGTTTATTGTCGACGGTATGAAAACAGGTGGTATTGACTTTTTAAACCCTTCAGATATTGAATCTATTGAAATACTTAAAGATGCTGCTTCATCGGCTATATATGGAGCAGAAGGGGGAAATGGAGTGGTGCTTATTACCACTAAAAAAGGAAGAGCAGGCAGAACAGAAGTAAGCTATGATGTATATTATGGGATACAAAAATTTGCTGAAACAATTACTCTATTAGACGGAGCACAATATGTAGATTATTTCCAAAAGGCATTGTATTACGAAAACAGTGTTGCAAATGCTACCGATGAAAGTAATGTTACTCTTGTGAATTCCAAATTAGATAAGCTGAAGTTGCCTATTTTAGGCGAAACTACTGATATGAATACAAATTGGTTAGATGAAGTGACTAATGTTGCTCCCATGGTAAACCACAACTTGAACCTGTCTGGCGGCAATGAAAGTACCCAATACAGTGCATCCATTTCGTACACTAGTCAAAAGGGAATTACCGGTGGTGACAAATCAAGATTCGACCGTATTACTGCAAGGTTGAATGTTGAACATCAGGTAACTCCTTGGTTAAAGGCTGGTATCAAATCTATATATAGTAACAAAAAGAGAAGTGCATTGAGCGAGAATAGTGAGTTTGGTGGTGTTTTTGGAAATGCTCTTATGCTCGACCCTTTAACACCTGCCATTTACGAAACAGATGCAGATATTAATCCCGAATTCGCTAATGCTGGTTTCGATGATCTTTTTGTACGCAATAGCGATGGACAGGCTTATGGTATGTCGTCGTACGTTAAAAACGAGGTGGTTAATCCACTTGCACAAATAGAAGCATCACATGGAAGTTATAACGAGAACAAAATATTGGCTGGAGCATACTTAGAGTTCGAATTTATCAAAGGTTTGAAATACAAAAGCTCTTACGATATCGATGTGGCAAATGGTATGTCAGAAAACTGGGATCAAACAAAGTTTTATCATAACCTAAACCGCAACGACTTTTCGTCGGCATCAATGACGGTGAATAAATACGATACATGGCAATTCGATAATGTGATATCCTATGCAAAAAACATAGACAAACATTCAATATCTGTAATGGTTGGTTCACATGCCGAGGAGTACATTCACAAACAACTCTATGGTTGGGGTAAAAACTTAATACGCGAAGACGATGCTTTCTCACATCCTGCCAACGCATTGAATGATTCAACTGTTACGATAGAAAATGTGTTGGGCGGATACAATGCCGATCCTATTCGTTTGGCTTCAGTTTTTGGCCGTTTAACTTATAACTACGATGAACGTTACCTTTTAAATATTACCATTCGTAACGACCGTTCTTCTAAATTATCACCAAAAGATAATAACCAAAGTGGAATATTCCCTTCGGCATCGTTAGGATGGGTGGCTTCAAATGAAGAGTTTTGGTCATCATCGTTTATTTCGTTTATGAAAGCCCGATACAGCTACGGTACCAATGGTTCATTAGGAAGTTTGGCTCCGTTCGATTATGTGCCTTTAATTAGTTTTTCAGGAAATGTTTATGCCGATGCCGATGGTAACGTGCTACAAGGGGCTACCCCTTTAAAATTGAGCAACGATGCATTGAAATGGGAAACAACTACCATGCATGATGCTGGAATTGACTTTAAATTTTTATCGGGCAACCTGGGAGCAACTATTGATTACTATTATAAGAAAACTACAGACCTTCTCACCGATGCACCTATTGCCGGATATGTTGGTAATGCTGCACCACAGGCCAATGCAGGTACTGTTGTAAACAATGGTTTAGAATTAGAACTATCCTACTATAAAAACAAAGGCGATTTTAATTATAGCATTAGTGCCAATGCTTCATTTCTTAAAAACGAAGTGGTATTTATTGGTAATGCATCAGGTGATTTAAATGGTGCTGGTCTTGGTACTGCTGGTTTAATCACCAAAAGTACTGTAGGAGCACCACTTTGGTCATTCTATGGATATCAGGTTGATGGCATTTGGAAAAGTGCCGAAGATATTGCTGCAAATAATTATTCTACCGATGTAGAAGGTAAGGAAAAAGTAATTCAAAATAATGCAATGCCTGGTGATATTAAAGTTGTGGATGTGAACGAAGATAACGTCATTAATGTTGATGACCGTACTTTAATTGGTTCTCCTCACCCCGATTTCTTGGCTGGTTTAAATGCTAATTTCAGTTATAAGGGATTTGATTTAGGATTAAACTTTATAGCTAGTGTTGGAAACGATGTTTATTTTGGAGTTTACCGTAGTGATTTGGGACTTTCAAATAAACCATCTTATTTCTTGACAGATGCTTGGTCGCCTGAAAATACCGATGCTACATTCTTTAGACCAACCTATGCTTCAAGTTGGAACTTTCAACATAACTCCATGTTTGTTGAAGATGGTTCTTACCTAAAACTTAAAAATTTACAATTGGGCTATACTATTCCTCGTTTAGTTTCTGAGAAAATTGATATTAAGAGGCTACGAATTTATTTCTCAGCGAATAACTTACTTACCATCACCAAATACCATGGTGCCGATCCTGAAATGGGTTATACTCAAGGTATTCAAAGTTATGGTATCGACAGAGGTTTTTATCCTCAAGCCCGTCAATTTATTATGGGACTAAATGTGTCATTTTAAAATGCAATTATC
>JAQIBQ010000256.1 GCA_027859005.1 Prolixibacteraceae bacterium
AAGAACGGTTCTTTCTATTTATCTGAGAATCCAATAATCCGAATGTCTAAATATCCGAGAATCCGAATATCCAAGAATCCAACAATCTACTGGCTTTAACTTGCTCGTCTGTGACGACATTACCGCAACAAATACTTGCAGCCTTTTGTAAAATACCGTCAGCTCGATATGAAGAAAAATAGTATACTATTGAAATTCAGTAACTCTATTCAGTTGCCCTGTTTAAGGAAGTAATTTATATCTGGTAGGGTATGAATAGCCCCGAGTTTTAACTCGGGGAATGCATTAAACCGCTAAGATCAAGGCCGATCAAACATTTTCAACATTGAATCGTAGTTCTATCGGCCTAAATCCAATCTTTTCGAACAGAGTTCGTGCTAAAACTGAAACGACTGAATAGAGTTACGAAATTCAGCTATTAAAAAAGAATTCTTCGCATATGGCAGAGCCAACGAGTCAATTGTCATTAGAAAAAAGTCATTTATTCAATAGTCCGGTAAGTTTTTGCAATGCACTGATAATAAGACAATTAAAAAAGCAGCAGTTGTTTGTGTAACTCACAAGTATCTAGTGACTTACATTGTGTCTCATAACTCACTACTCACTACTCAAAATCTAACGATCTATTGTTATTGACGCTACATTTAATTTCCCTAATGACCGATGATCTAATGACTGATGACTCTAATGACTAATGACTATTTTATATAGTAGTCTGTAGATAAGACACAATGAGAAACATTTAGGTAGAACTCACATTAAATATTAAATCTCAGGGTAACCTTTTCTATTGTTTTGGAATAAACAGTTGCCATCCGATGCAACTTCCAATTTTTAATTATGCTCATATCTATATACATAGAATAGAACAAAATAAAAAGAAAAAGCACATAAGGTTTGGTGCGAATCGTTATTTTTTTAGTTTTACGGCACCTAAACTAAAAACCGTACCCAAATATGTACACTCCTCTGAATATTTTCCAATCAGTAATCGATGATTGTAGCGTCATACAATCACTTTATATTAAAAACTTACTAACGAAAATTGCTTATGGATAAAACCTAGATGTTTAATCGGGTTGTGCATGAAAATTGTCGTGTGTTTGGCAGGCGTACTTCTCAAAAGACTGAGATTTCTTTACGAAGAAGGCAACACAATCCGACTTGAAAATCGACGTAGTCAAAATTATGCTGCCTAAAACACTGAACCAGGGATACAGCTCATTATGGTTCATAAACAATACAATATTATGAAAAAAAAGCATTAAAAATCTTAATGATAGCAATAATAAATGCCACTGCATTTAGTTGTGATCAAACCGATGAAGTAATTAATTCCAATCCTGAACAGATTAGTAGTTTTGAAAGTCGAGAATTATCATCAGTAGAAAAAGATCTTGTTATTGATGAATTGGCAAAAGTTGTATCTATATCGATAAAAGATGTTGACGTACGCAAGATGCTCCATGATGAGATTTCGAAGCAGTTTGACTTTGATTATGACATACTCTATAGCTTAATAAAAGATAAGGTCGTTGAAACTAGTAAATATGGGGAACAAACTTTTGAACAATTATTACTTGATATTGCTAGAGATAATAACATTAGTGTATCCAATTTTGAGAAAAATGCAAGCCTATTTAAAAATATGCAAATTAGTTCTCCAATATACTGTGATGTCTGGAATGTTGAACAAGAAATTCCTCAGACAATTAGTTTGCCTGTTGATTATAATGAGAATTTAAATACAGCGGTAGCTAGCTACAGAGGGAGCAAGAAATCTTTGGTATATGAAAAAGATATTGATGAGCCGATTATACTAATACGCCAATCTGAGAGAGTGAATGCAGAAGGAATGATGCGAATTGATCCAACGGGTATTGTGATACCTGAATACATGCAGGTTTTAACAGCGAAGAAGGCATATGAGATAGCTGCCAGTGGATTAAAGTCAGCGCTTGTAAGTGAGCCTTTTATTGAGATTTTTGACGATGAAACCTTTGAAGCTGAAACAAATCAACGCATTAAAGAATTGGATCGAAAATTTAAACCAGTTATGAATTCTAATGATGCAGCTGTTATTTACGATGATTATACTATTCCGTTAAAGTCGGCTAGTGCAACTTCACTTCCTATCCCGACTATTACGGCAGTTTATCCTCATAGTAAATATCAAATTAAAATTGATTGGAACGGGATGACAGGTGCTGATAAATTTGAAGTTTTCAGGCAGTCTGGTTCTTCTTCAAATGCACGAATAGCAATTTTATCTGGCACACAAAGTAGCTATGTCGATACAGATGATAACTGGGTTACAGGTAAAAGGTATTTTTATTCAATTCGGGCAGTGGACAAAAATGGTGACGCTACTGGACTTACTGCGCCATATGAAGCTATTCGTAGTTGGAGAAGCAGAGGATCAGCAGATCGCATTCATAAAATATACATAAGTAAAAAATGTTGGAATTGGTGTTGCGGCTTATTTGATGGTAGAATAGAGTTAGAATATAAAACAGCTCATTATGATAAATCCTGGAGTGGTGCGGTATTGTTTCCAAGTAGTGGAACTAATAGTTTTGGACAACAAACAATAGCTGCACAGAAAGATAAATGGTGTGTTTACAATAAATATTTGTTTGGTTGGGATCCCAAAAACATGTCTTATAACTACAAGTTTAAAATGATTGAAGACGATGGTGATGGCAATGGAACAAAGGTGACTTTAGGTATAAACTGGAGTGTGGTAATTGCAGAAGTGATTGAACTTAAAGAAAATCCTGTTAAGATTGAGTTTACCATTGCAAATTCTGATGACCAATTTAATGAACTTGAAGTTAACTATGGAGAAAAGGGTGTTGGTTGTAAAAAAGGAAATGCTAAGATTTATATAGCACAATAAAATATGATATTGTCTCAAAAGTAATTTCGTGTGACGAGTAATTATAATTATGAAGAAATAAAAACTTCGTAATCATAAAGATGTTTGGTTGTTATATTTCATTTCAACCTTACGGCTGGAAATAAAGACATGCAAAATACTTTTGAGACATTCTTAATAAAGATTTGATAGATGAAAAAAAACAGATGGATTCCAGCTTTGTGGCTTTTGTTTGCAGTTTCTTGCATTCAGGATAAAGCACATGTTGATTTGAGTATTGAACAAATTAATTATGTAACACCAACCTCTGCAGTGGTAAGTAGTATTGTTGATGGAATAGAAGGCGAAATTGATATCATAGAAGCTGGGATAGTGATTAGAGATGATGAATTGGGATTCGAAAAGGAACGTTTTGAAGGAAACTATCGATTTTATCTTGGCGATGTTTTTGCCACTGGTTTGTCGGGATTAAGTCCAAATTCGAACTATACAATTGCCCCTTATGCAGAAACTGACGAGGGGGATGTTTTCTACGGTGATACATTAAGCTTCAAAACAGCTCCTGTGCAGTATCTTACTGATGAGCGCGATCAGCAAAAATACATGACCCATCAGTATGGATTGGATGTCTGGATGATTGAGAATTTCAATTATAGTAGCGAAGAAAGTCGTTATTACGATAATGATAGTTTATTATACCATCAGTACGGGCGGCTCTATACCTATTCCGAAGCAGAAGCTGTTTGTCCACAAGGATGGCACCTTCCTACTCGTAGCAACTGGGTAAGCTTGGTGAGCCAGATAGCAGAAGATGATAAAGCAGCAAGTATGATGTTGGTGCCGGGGATGCACTATTGGAGTGACATTGATTTTAACGGCTTTACAAATCAGTCAGGGTTTTCAGTTTTACCATCAGGAAAAGGTAGAGTGGATGGTGGAAACATAAGTTTTTCAGGTGTTGGTGAAAATACCATATTCTGGTCTCAAAAAGCCGATGATGGGAACGTGTATAGCCGTATGTTTTCCGATCATGATGATCGGGCTTTAGAGCTTAGCCTAAAACCCGACAGTGAAGACTTGTTTTCAGTGCGTTGTGTTAAGGATTCTAATTAATGGAATTACCAGACAATTAATTTGTTAGAGAGTTAAATTAATTCATAGATTAGATTATACCTTATGAGTTTAAGAACTGCTTTTTTGCCATTGGCCTTTTTAATACTTTCAGCATGTGAACAAAATGTTGAGCTGGAAATTGATAATTACTCACCAGAATTG